>JAKZYK010000299.1:0-18192 GCA_047514485.1 Gammaproteobacteria bacterium | reverse complement strand
AAACGCCTTCACATCTCCACCAAACTGACGCGCCAATACCTTCGTCATCGCCGCCGTCAACGTCGTCTTCCCATGATCCACGTGTCCAATCGTCCCAACATTCACGTGCGGCTTCGTGCGCTCAAACTTCCCCTTGGCCATCAGATGTTCTCCAGATGCAGTGCTTTCGAGATCGATCTTGTTATCGGCTCTGCCCTCTGCCGTGTGGTGCCCATAACTGGATTCGAACCAGTGACCTCTCCCTTACCAAGGGAGTGCTCTACCGCCTGAGCTATATGGGCTGAGTATTCGCGCCGAGGCCGGGATACATGTGCGTATACGCCGGCATGAGGACGATCGAATCCGCGCCGCAACGCGCCAGCCTCGCTCGCGTGCTGCTTGGGCCTTTCCCCGGGAGGAGAAGGGAACCTGGATTCAATCGCCGGCGTCATGTCATCCAGAACCGAAATCAGATGCCTCGACCGGACGCAATCAAGGCGCCCTCCATGCCTGGAGCGGGTGATGGGGATCGAACCCACGTCATCAGCTTGGAAGGCTGAGGTTCTACCATTGAACTACACCCGCGAGGCCTTCTGCCGATATTCGCCCATTAGCTCTGAATCGAATCCGACCGGACTCGCACGCACTGGTGGAGGGGGTAGGATTCGAACCTACGAAGGCTGAGCCGTCAGATTTACAGTCTGGTCCCTTTGGCCGCTCGGGAACCCCTCCTCAACGCAAGCCGCACATTCTGTTGGACGGCTCGAACGGTGTCAAGCTGAAGACATGTCGAGTTGGCTCAGTCTGCCGGATTGGCCATCGCCTGCCGCCGACTGCCTGCGCAGTGACGGCGCCTCTGCACGGCGCCTCTGCAGGGAGTCGAGACCCGTTGCGGTCAAGTTTCATCCGCTGCCGCGGGGGCCGAGGCGGGTTGCATCAGGGCGCCTGGAGCCAGTCACGGGGGCGCAGAAACCGTTCGGCGAGGTCGGCCTCCGGGCTTCCCGGCGCCGGCTTCCAGTCGTAACGCCATCGCACGAGCGGTGGCAACGACATCAGGATCGATTCCGTCCTCCCGCCGGACTGGAGCCCGAAGAGGGTGCCGCGGTCGTAGACGAGATTGAACTCGACGTATCGGCCGCGGCGCATCAACTGAAACTCACGCTCACGTTCCGTCCAGGGCGTCGCACGGCGGCGGCGCACGATCGGGAGATAGGCATCGAGGTAGCCGTGTGCGACGCGTTGGGCGAACCGGTCACACCGTTCGAACCCCCATTCGTTCAAGTCGTCGAAGAAGAGGCCGCCGGCGCCCCGGGCTTCGTTTCGATGATCGAGAAAAAAGTACCGGTCACACCACTCCTTGAACCGCGGGTACACGTCGTCCCCGAACCCCCCGCACAGGGCGGCAGCGCCCCGGTGCCAGTCCCGTACGTCGGACTCGAAGCCGTAGTACGGCGTCAGGTCGAACCCGCCACCGAACCACCACACCGGCGCCTCGCCGGGCGCCTCGGCTGCGAAGTAGCGCACGTTGCAGTGCGACGTCGGGACGTAGGGATTGAGGGGATGAACGACCACCGAGACTCCAAGCGCGTGGAACGTGCGGCCCGCGAGTTCCGGCCGATGGGCAGTCGCCGCCGGAGGCAGCGCATCGCCGTATACATGCGAGAAGTTGACACCGCCGCGCTCGATCACCTCCCCGTCTGCGATGACCCGGGTCCGGCCTCCGCCTCCCCCGGGCCGCTCCCACGTATCCCCGGTCAGCTCCGCTGCGGGGTCCTCGCCCATGAACGCATCCAGGATTCGATCCTGGAGCTCTCGCAGCCACGCACGTACCCGCTGCGTTCGCGACGTCATTACCGGCTCAGCCCCTGATCATCCGGCCATCGCGGATGTCGATGATCCGGGTGGGAGTATCCAACCCCCCCACTTGACCCGCGACATACCAATCGATCTCGGTGCCGAACGCGACACGAGCTCGCAACGAATCACGGACGGGCGGGCGGCCGGTGCGGTTCGCGCTCGTGGAAATCAGGGGTCCCCGAAAGCACGCGCACAGGCCGCGGGCCACCGGATGGCTCGTCACCCGAGTCGCCAGGGTCCCATCAGCATCGACGAGCCACGCGGGAGCCCTATCGCGAGCCGGCGCTACGAGGGTAACGGGACCTGGCCAGTACCGGGACGCGAACCTCGAGAACCGAGGCGCATGGACATCGACGAGGGGATCGAGTTGACGCGGGTCCGCCGCGATGAGAATGCAGTGCTTGCGCGCCGGCCGGCGTTTGACCGCGAACACGCGCACGACCCCCGCGCAGTCCCAGGGATCGCATCCGATCCCGTATACCGATTCGGTGGGATACGCGATGATTCCGCCGGCACGCAAGGTCATGACTGCGCGGCGATAACGCCAGCCGGTCATCCATCCCCCACCGTGAGCGTATTCATCGCTCGCGCAGCTTCTCCTGAAGCACCTCGTTCCTTCTCAGGATCTCAGCCGCGTTGCGCTCGCGCTCCGTGCCCAGCTCGGAGGCGAGCGCATCGTCGGCGATCGCCAGGATCTGTACCGCGAGATAACCGGCATTCTTCGCACCCGCCTTACCGATGGCGACAGTCGCGACGGGAACCCCCCCAGGCATCTGCACCGTGGACAGCAAAGCGTCCTCACCTCGCAGCGGGCCGGAATCGACCGGCACACCAATGACCGGCCGAACCGTGAGCGCGGCGACTGCGCCCGCAAGATGTGCAGCCATGCCTGCCGCGGCGATGAACACCGCACAGCCTCGGATCTGCGCATCAAGGACATAGTCGCGGGTCGCGGCGGGGGTTCGATGCGCGGAGCTCACCCGCACTTCGTACCGGACGCCGAACGTGTCGAGCACGTCGAGCGTCGACTCCATGACCGGGAAATCGGAATCCGATCCCATCATCACCGCAACGAAAGGCTTTCCGGCCATCTTTGGAGACCCCGGAAACGAGTCAGGAGTTCCTGCGCCGGCGCGGGCGCGGCGGCGGCGCGGCCTCGATCAGCCGTTTCGCTTCATCGAGGTCGATAAGGGCCGGATCCTGACCTTTGGGTACCCGCACGTTCTTCTTTCCGTCGGTGAGGTAGGGACCATAGCGGCCTTTCAGAATCCGAATCGCTCCACCCTCGAATTCCTTGATCTCCCGCTCTGCGTCGGCGCGCTTCTTCGATGCGACGATCTCGAGCGCACGAGCGAGATCGATCTTGTGCGGATCGTCGTCCGGCCCGAGCGATGCGAACTTCGAGCCGTACTTCACGTACGGACCGAAGCGGCCGATGTTCACCAACACCGGCTCTCCGTCCGGGGCGGAACCGAGCTCGCGGGGGAGCTCGAACAGTGCGACCGCTTCCTCCAACGTGATGGTATTCACCCGTTGATCGCGTCGTAGACTCGCGAATCTCGGCTTGTCCTCGTCGCCCGCGCTTCCAATCTGCGCGTACGGTCCATATCGGCCCACCCGCACCGAGACCGGGTGGCCGGACTCCGGATCAGTGCCGAGCACTCGAGTCTGCGACGCATCGGTACGGGTGACGCTGACCTCCTTCTCGGAGACTTTGTGGTGGAAGGGTTTCCAGAACTGCTCGAGCAAGGGCACCCATTCACGCTCACCCCGCGAGACCGCATCGAGATCGTCTTCGAGACGGGCAGTGAAGTCGTAATCCACGTAGTCGGCGAAATGCTCGGTCAGGAAGGCATTGACCAGACGACCGACGTCGGTAGGCCGGAAGCGGCGGTTCTCCAGCTCGGCGTACTCCCGTTGCTGAAGCGTCGAGATAATCGACGCATAGGTCGAGGGGCGACCGATCCCATAGTCTTCGAGCACGCGGATCAGGGTCGCCTCGGAATAGCGGGGCGGCGGCTCGGTGAAGTGCTGTTCCGGTCGCAGCACCTTGAGCTTGATCGCCGCACCTTTCTCGAGGGGCGGTATACGCCGCTCCTTCTCCGCCTTCTTGTCGTCGAGACCCTCCTCATAGACCGCGAGGAAGCCCGGGACCGCCACGCTCGATCCGGTGGCGCGCAAAAGATCGTCAGGGACGGGTGCGTCCGGCCGGGGCTCGGCGCCGCACGTGAACTCGACGGCCACGGTGTCGATCGTTGCGTGCCGCATCTGACAAGCGACGGTGCGCTTCCAGATGAGCTCGTAGAGCCTCGCCTGATCGCTCGCCAGCACCTTGGCGAGTGATTCGGGGGTCCGCGCGACCGAGGTCGGCCGGATTGCCTCGTGCGCTTCCTGCGCATTCTTTGCGCGCGTGCGGAAAATGCGCGCCTCGCGCGGCACGTTGCCGGCACCGAACGTGCTCGCGATGTACTCGCGAAGCTCCGCGACGGCATCGGCCGCGAGAGTGGTCGAATCAGTTCGCATATAGGTGATGAGGCCCACCGCGTCATCTCCCGTATCGACGCCCTCGTAGAGCTGCTGAGCCACCCGCATCGTCCGGCTCGCGGTGAAGCCGAGCTTTCTTGCCGCCTCCTGCTGCAGGGTCGAGGTGATGAACGGTGCGGCAGGGTTGCGCCGCCGCTGCTTCTTCTCGACGCTGTGCACGCACAGGGCGCCAGCGCCTTCGGGCTGACCCTGTACATCCGCAGGGAACGCCGTCGCCGGGCTGGACGCGCTCAAGCCAGCCAGCCGATCCCGCGCCCGCGTGGCATGAGCTTCGTCCGTGATGCTGAACTGCTCGATCTTCTCTCCCTCGAGCCGCACCAGCTTCGCCGCGAACCCGATTCCGCTGCTCTCCAGATCAGCCTCGATGGTCCAATACTCGCGCTTCTCGAACCGCTCGATCTCGTCTTCGCGCTCGACGATCATCCGCAGGGCCGGGCTCTGCACCCGCCCCGCCGACAGCCCCCGGCGAATCTTCTTCCACAGCAGGGGAGACAGGTTGAAGCCGACGAGGTAATCGAGCGCCCGGCGCGCCTGCTGGGCATTGACGAGCGAGGTCGAGATCTCGCGGGGATGGGCGATGGCCTCGTGGATCGCGCGCTTGGTGATCTCGTGGAAGACGACCCGGTGCACCGACTTCGAGTCGAGCACGTTCGCATCGCGAAGAAGCTCGGCGACGTGCCACGAGATCGCCTCGCCTTCCCGGTCGGGATCAGTCGCCAGATAGAGCGCTTTCGCCTTCTTCATCGCGCGGCTCAGGGCGTTGACGTGCTTCGCGTTGCGCGAGATGGGCTCGTAGTGCATCAGGAAGCCGTTCTCCGGCTCGACCGCACCGTCTTTGGGAATCAGATCCCGCACATGCCCGTACGAGGCAAGGACTTCGTAGTCGGATCCCAGGTACTTCTTGATCGTTCGGGCCTTGGCGGGCGATTCAACAACCAGGAGGTTTCGGGCCATCGACGAGGATGCTCTCTATCGGTTTGTCGCACGCAGAAAGGCTGCGCTGCCGCGCGACAAAGATATTGGAAACGGGAATGCCGGCGAAAGGGGGCGTGTCAGGACCGCCGGCCACCAGCCGCAGATCCGAGCCGCAGGCAATCGCTGTCCATCTTCTGGACGTGCGCCTCGCGTCCTGGCCCGGCATGAACTCGGCAACTATAACCCCAGCAGCGATACAGGTTCATCGTCTCCGCCCGGCCGTTCTGACGTAACGACTGCCGGGAAGCGCTTCGATCCAACCGTCGAGCTCGAGTGCCAAGAGGATGGAGGCAAGATGATTCGCCGTCAATCCCATGTGGTCGACGAGTTGATCGACGGTGACCGGATCATGGCCGACCGCATCGAGAACACCCTGCTCCGACTCTCCAAGGTATCCTCCCGTACCGGCAGAACCATCCGTCGCCGCCGGTTGCGGGAGAACCGGTGGTCTGGACAGGCCGCCGAGATGCGCGATCTCATCGAGTACGTCCACGACCGATTCCACCAGCTTCGCACCATCGCGAATGAGCGCATGACAACCGCGCGACAGAGCACTGTCCACCGACCCCGGAACCGCGAAGACTTCGCGTCCCTCGTCGGCCGCGAAGCGGGCGGTAATCAGCGAGCCACTACGCAGCGACGCCTCGACGACGAGGACTCCGAGACCGAGTCCGGCGATCAGGCGGTTCCGGCGTGGGAAGTTCGCGGGCAGCGGCGGCGTTCCCGGCGCACGCTCGGTGACCACCGCCCCCGCCTCGAGGAGCTCGCGGGCGAGCCCGGCGTTCGATTGCGGATAGATTCGATCCGGACCGGTGGCCAGGACTGCCACGCTCGGCGCACCGTCGTCGAGCGCCCCCCGGTGAGCGGCGGCATCGATTCCGCGAGCCAGCCCGCTGGTGATGACCAGTCCACACGCCGCAAGCTCGCGGGCGAGCATCCGAGCCCGATCGCGCCCGCCGCGTGTCGCGGCCCGGGAGCCGACGATGGCGATCTGGGTGCAATCGAGGACCCTCGGATCGCCGCGGCAGTAGAGCACCGGCGGCGGGCTCGCGATGGCGGCGAGCCGAACGGGGTAGCAACCCGTTCCAATCGGCACGATGGATACTCCGATGCGCCCGAGGCAATCCCGATCCCGGCGGATGACGTCCCAATCGACACGGCGTATCTTTGCGGCCGCCGCGCGCGAGAACCCCAGCATCGCGAGCTCACGTTCGCCTGCCTCGAACAGCCCGCCGACGCTTCCGAATGCTTCCAGCGCCCGCAGGACGGCGTGGCCGTTGCACGACGCAGTGCGGCCGATCGCGAGCCAACCCTGGATGTCGGATTCGGCGAGAGGAGAGGAGTCTGAAATTGTCACGCGACGATCGGGCAACGGACGTACGGCAATGATCGCCGGCGCCGTACAGGGATGTCGATACGATGCGGGTGCCGTCCGGCGTCTCGGCCATGCGCTTCGCGCCGCTGCCCGCGTCAGCCGCGGGCTCGACCGAGCCTGGCCCTGCCCGAATCCCACCACTCACGCTTGGCACTCACGCTTGGCGCGGCGACCCGCGTTTCCTTACCATAGAGACTGCCGCCGAGAGGGCCCGCGAATGTCCCGGCTCGATATTCTCTACTTCCCAGACCCGCGCCTGCGACGCCACGCCGAGCCCGTCAGAGTGGTCGACGACCACGTCAGACGTCTGATCGACGACATGCTCGATACGATGTACGACGCACCCGGGATTGGCCTCTCCGCCCCCCAGGTCAACGTTGCGAAACGCGTGGTCACCATCGACGTCTCGAAGGATCGGAGCGACCCCCTATGCCTCGTCAACCCCGAGATCCGGTCTGTCAGCGGCGAGACGGAGGCCGAGGAAGGATGCCTGTCGGTCCCCGGCGTCTACGAGATCGTGAAACGCGCGGAGAGGATCCGGGTCTGCGCCCTCGACCGCGACGGACGAGCGCGCGAGATCGAGGCCGAGGGGATGCTCGCGGTCTGCATTCAGCACGAGGTCGATCACCTCGACGGCCGCCTGTTCGTCGACTATCTCTCCCGGCTGAAGCGGCAACGAATCCGAAGGAAGGCGGAGAAGACCCTGCGGCACGCGTGAGCCCGTCCGGGTGAAACTCGCATTCGCCGGCACGCCGGAGTTCGCGGCCGTCATCCTGGATGCCCTGGCCAGCTCCGCCCACTCGATCGAGGCGGTGTTCACCCGGCCCGACGCTCGTGCCGGGCGCGGGAATCGGGTGGCGGAGAGCGCCGTCAAGCGGCGTGCGGCCGCCACCGGCATCGATGTCCATCAGCCCCCTACGATGCGCACCCCCGCAGCGGTAGAGGCGCTGGCCGCGCTCGAGCCCGACGCGCTGGTGGTCGCGGCCTACGGGTTCCTGCTGCCGGCGCCGGTCCTCGCCATACCACGGCTCGGCTGCATCAATGTTCACGCATCGGTTCTCCCGCGCTGGCGGGGCGCCGCCCCGGTGCATCATGCGATTCTCGCAGGCGATCCGGAGACCGGCGTCTCGATCATGCAGATGGACACCGGCCTCGACACCGGGCCGATTCTCGCCACACGGACCGGCGCCATCGCCCCGGAGGACACGACCGGCTCGCTGACCATCCGTCTCGCCGAGCTCGGCGCGACGGCTCTCGTCGATACGCTGCGCGCACTCGAGACCGGCGCCGTCGAGGCCCAGCCGCAGGACGAAGCGCGCGCCACCAACGCCCCGAAGCTTTCGAAATCGCAGGCCGCGATCGATTGGGCGCGTCCCGCGGCGGAAATCGAACGCATGATCCGGGCATTCGACCCATGGCCCGTCGCACATACGTATCTGACCGGAAAAGACACACCGGCGTTCAGGGTCTGGCGTGCGGAGCTCGCCGGCGGCGATCCGACGCAGGCGCCGGGCGCCGTGCTCCGGTGCGACGAAACGGGACTGGTGGTCGCGACAGCGTGCGGCGCCGTCAACATCACCGAGCTTCAGCCGCCAGGCGCACGCCGAATGTCCACCGCGGAGTTCGTCCGGGGGCGCCGGCTCGCACCCGGCACGCACCTCGGCCGCGGGCCGCGGTGAGCCGGCGGCGCCCGCTCGACGCTTCGCGCGTCCTGCTCGGGACGGCGCGGGGCGTGGCCCATGTCCTGCTCGTGGGAGTGCTCCGGGACGGCCGCTCACTCGGCGCGAGCCGGCGCCAGCGCCTCGATTCGCGGCTCGACTCGCGTGAGAAGGCGTTCGCCCAGGAGCTGGTATTCGGGACCCTGCGCTATCTCCCGCGTCTGGATGCCTGGCTGGCCCATGTCGCGGCCCATCCGCCGCGCGACGCCGACATCCGCGCCCTCGCCCTCCTTGGGCTCTACCAACTCGGATTCACTCGTGTGCCGCCGCACGCGGCGGTCAGCACCACGGTAGAGCTGACTCGATCTCTCGGCAAGCCATGGGCGGGCGGATTCCTCAACGCGGCCTTGCGGCGCTTCGCCGCCGAGCGCGACGCGATCGACCGCATCAAGCTCGACGCGGGCGCCCGGCTCGCGCACCCCGCCTGGCTGCTCGAGGCGTTCGAACGATCCTGGCCGGCGGAGTGGGAGTCCATTGCCCGCGCCAATCTGGAACGGCCGCCGATGACCCTCAGAGTCAACACGCGCCGGACCTCGCGCCGGCGCTATCTCGAGGATCTGTCGAGCAACGGCATCCAGGCCCGGCCGACCCGGCACTCCGCTGAAGGTGTCACCCTGGAATCACCGCGGGCCGTCGAGTCCGTTCCGGGCTTCGGCGAAGGACTGGTGTCGGTCCAGGATGAAGCGGCCCAGCTCGCCGCGGTGCTCCTGGACGCACCGCGCGGGAGTCGGGTGCTCGATGCATGCGCGGCGCCAGGAGGCAAGACGGCGCATATTCTCGAGCGCGGCGCGAACAGGGTCGAAGTCGTCGCGCTCGACGACGATCCCCGGCGCATCACGGATCTCCAACGCACACTGGCGCGCCTCGGGCTCTCAGCGCGCGTGCAGATCGGAGACGCCGGGAAGCCGGACGACTGGTGGGACGGACGGCCGTTCGACCGTATCCTGCTCGATGCCCCGTGCTCGGGAACCGGGGTCATCCGGCGCCATCCCGACATCAAAGCGCTGCGCCGGCCCGAGGACGTCGAGACGATGGCGGACCGGCAGAGCGCCATGCTCCGCACGCTATGGTCTCTTCTGGTCCGTGGCGGACGCCTGCTGTACGCTACCTGCTCTGTGTTGTCCCGTGAAAACGAATCGATTATCGAGAACTTCCTGTCGGAGCAAGCCGGCACGGAGGTGGTCCGGATCGATGCCGCGTGGGGCCGCCCAGCCGGGCACGGCCGTCAGATCCTGCCTGGCGATGACGCGATGGACGGATTCTTCTATGCCGCGCTGGCAAAGCGTTAACCTCGGAGCCCGCGCAGCACGGCCGCTTCTCTGGCTCGCCCTGGGTGTCGCGTCGCTCTTCCCGGGCCTCGACCGCGCCGCGCACGCGGCGCCGGTCGGCGCCGGTTTCGTGGTCGAGCACGCAGCGCTTCGCGCCGCGGACGGGCGCTACATCGCCGACGCACGCATCGACTTCGCATTCAGTGAAGACAACCTCGAGGCGATGCGCAACGGAGTTGCATTGACGGTCATCGTCGAAATCGAGGTGCGGCGCGAACGCGGCCAGTGGTGGCACGAAACCCTCGTCGCGCACGAGCTCCGATACCGCATCGAGACGAACGTGCTGACCGGCCGGTACGGGATCCGCAATCTCGACAATGGCAGCACGCGCAACTACCGCTCGCTCGAGGAGATGATCGAGGCGCTTGGCCACCTGGAGTCCGTTCCGATCATCTCCCGGGATCGTCTGTCGGCCGATGCACCTTACACCGCCCGGATCCGGGCGCGCCTCGACATCGAAGCGCTACCGTCGCCGCTGCGTCCTATCGCCTACCTGAGCCCGCGGTGGCGACTGAATAGCGGGTGGTACGAATGGCGGATCGAACGATGAGCCGTTTCAGGCAGGGCGCCGGCCCAATTATCGCTCTCGGTCTGCTCCTGCTCGGATCGACGTACCTCATGAGCAACGCCACGCAGGATTCCGCGCGGTTCGGCAAGCTCTACTCGGCTCTGCTCGCGATCAACGCCGCGGCGCTGATCGGTCTCGGTGTCCTGATCGCCTGGAATCTGTATCACCTGCTCCATCAGGTGCGAGAAGGGCGCCCGGGCGCGAAGCTCACGGTGCGGATGGTGATCGTCTTCGTAGTCCTGTCCGTGACGCCGGTCACCGTCGTCTACTACTTCTCGCTCCAGTTCCTGCACCGCGGGATCGATAGCTGGTTCGACGTACGTATCGAAGAGGCGCTGAATGACGCACTGGATCTCAGCCGCACCGCGCTCGGCGTGCGTATGCGCGAGCTCCTCGCGCAGACCGCGAGACTTGCGTCGAATCTCGAACCGCTCACCGACGAGCAGGCAATAAACGCGCTCGATGACGCACGACGCCTGAGCGGGGCATCGGAGTTCACCCTCATTGGCCCGAACGGACAAATCATCGGATCGAGCAACACCGATCCGACCGCAGTGGTCCCGAGCCGTCCCAGCGATGCGATCATGTTGCAGGCACGGGGGTCCGGCGACTACATCGGGCTGGACGACATCGGGGACAGCGGATTGCACGTGCAGGTCGTGGTGTCGGTCCTCTCGAACGCGGCGGCCGGCGAGCCGCGCCTGCTGCAGGCGCTCTTTCCCGTGACCGAGCGGATGAACATTCTCGCCGACAGCGTGGAGTCCGCGTCGGCGAAGTATCGGGAGCTGTCGTATCTTCGCAAGCCTCTGAAGCTCAGCTTCACCCTCACCCTCTCCATCGCCCTGCTCGTCAGTCTGTTCATCGCGGTATACGCGGCGTTCCGCTCGGCGCGGCGCATGGTCGCCCCATTGCAGGATCTCTCCGAGGGTACCAAGGCAGTCGCCGGCGGGGACTACGAGACCCAGCTCCCGCGCGCGGCCCACGACGAGATCGGATTCCTCGTCACATCGTTCAACGAAATGACCCGCAAGCTCAAACGGGCTCGTGACGAGACACGCGCGAGCCAGCTTCTCGTCGAAGCGCAGCGCGCATACCTCGAAGCGGTGCTTCGGCGGCTGTCCACCGGAGTGCTGACGCTGGACTCCGAACGCCGGCTGGTCACCGCCAACCGCGCCGCGACGGAGATTCTCGGCGTCGATCTCGACACGATGATCGGCACGACGCTCGAAACCCTCGCCGACCTGCACCCCGAGCTCAATCCCCTGGTGCACACCCTGTTCGGGCGACTCGAGGAGACCACGGCCGAAGGCTTGCGCGACGGGCGCGAGGAGGTCAGCGTCGACACGCCTCTGGGAAGGCGCAGGCTCGTGTGCAGCGCCGCATCGCTGGCCGGCGGCGAGGGAGACGTCATCGTGTTCGACGACGTCACCGAGTTCATTCAGGCGCAGCGCAACGCCGCGTGGAGCGAGGTGGCGCGGCGGCTCGCGCACGAGATCAAGAACCCGCTTACCCCGATCCAGCTCGCCGCGGAGCGTCTCCGGCACAAGTACCTTCACAAGGTCCAATCCATCGATGCCGCGCAGATGGATCGCCTGACCCGCACCATCGTCGAGCAGGTAGAGTCCATGAAAGAGATGGTGAACGCGTTCTCCGACTATGCGCGCACACCGGCGATGCGTCCGAGGTTCGTCGATCTGAACACACTGGTCCTCGACGTCGTCGAGCTGTACCGCAGCGCGTCGCCGGCGGTGCGCTTCGAGACCCGCCTCGGGCAGCCGATCGCCCCGGTCCACGCCGATCCGGATCGCCTGCGGCAGGTTCTGCACAACCTCTTGAAGAACGCGATCGAGGCGTGCGGTGACCGCGACGCGCCGTGGGTGCGGGCGGAGACCCGAGCCGGCAGCGCCGGCGACGAGGCCATGGTGGAGCTCTCGGTGCACGACTCCGGTGCGGGATTCCACGGCGACATCGCCGATCGAATCTTCGAGCCCTACGTGACGTCGAAGTCCAAGGGGACCGGCCTGGGTCTGGCCATCGCAAAGAAGATCGTCGAAGAGCACGGAGGCGCCATATCGGGCCGCAACGCACCGAACGGCGGCGCGCGGATCACCGTCCATCTGCCAGCCGTGACGGCATCGTCCGCGCCGGCGCCGCGTACTGACTCCGCCACGCTGCGACCGAACTTCTGAGCAAGGAAGCATGCACACACCGACACCATCAAGCATCCTCGTCGTCGACGACGAGCCGGGTATCCTGGCGCTCGTCAAGGACATCCTCGAGGACGAAGGCTACGAGGTCGATCTCGCGGATGACGCGGAATCCGCGCGCGCGTCACGCCGCAACCGCCGGCCCGATCTCATCCTCCTCGACATCTGGATGCCCGATTCGGACGGCATCTCCCTGCTGAGGGAGTGGTCCGAGAGCGGCACGGGGGATGCCCCGGTGATCATGATGTCCGGCCACGGGACGGTGGAGACGGCGGTTGAGGCGACGCGGCTCGGCGCGTACGACTTCCTCGAAAAACCTCTATCCATGGCAAAGCTCCTGCTGGCGGTCCGGCGCGCGCTCGAAGCGGCGGAGCTGAGAAGAGAGAACATCGGGCTGAAACGCGAGGCGTCGCAGGCGTCAGAGCCCATCGGACGCAGCGTCGTCATGAGCAGCCTCCGCGACCAGGTCAAGCGTATCGCCGAGCACGACACCCCCGTGCTCGTCACCGGGGAGTCGGGAAGCGGGAAGGAGCTGATCGCGCGCTATCTCCATGCCCACAGTCGGCGCGCGACCGCGCCGTTCGTCCGCGTCCGCATCGCCGGCCTCATTGGTGCTGCCGGCCAGACCGAGCTCTTCGGGTCCGAGGACGGGCCGCGCATCCATTACGGCGCAGTCGAGAAAGCGAACGGCGGCACGCTCTTTCTCGACGACATCGTGGACATGGACCCGGAGCTTCAGGCGCGCCTCGTCACCATGCTTCAGGACCGAGCCTTCCTTCGCGACGGCGGCACTACGCCGGTACCGCTGAACGTACGGATCGTCACCGCGAGCCGCAGGGACATCGGTCGCGCCATCGCAGCCTCGCGTCTGCGCGAGGATCTCTACTACCTGCTCAACGTTGTTCCTCTCGCGGTGCCGCCACTTCGAGACCATCGCGAAGACATTCCCGAGCTGGTCTCGTACTACATCGATGTCCTCGTCACTCGTGAGAACCTGCCCAATCGCCGCCTGACCGTCGGCGCACAGAACCGGCTCCGAAACCACAGGTGGCCGGGCAACGTCCGCGAGTTGATCAACGTGCTCCAGCGCCTGCTCATCCTCGGCAGCGGATCCGTGATCGAGCTCGAAGCGGTTGATGCGACCCTCGGAGCCATCCCGGAAATCGAACACCACGATGGTGAAGTCATGGAATTCGAGCTTCCTCTGAAGGATGCGCGCGAGCAATTCGAACGCGCCTACCTCGAGTATCAGTTGCGCAAGACGGGGGGGAGCGTCAGCAAGGTGGCGGTGGCGGCAGGCATTGAACGCACGCACCTCTACCGCAAGCTGCGCGGGCTCGGAATCGACCCGAAGCTGCCGGCGAGCAACAGCGACTGACCGGCAGCAGACCGGCGAACCACCGTGAAGATCATCATTCTTGGCGCCGGACAGGTCGGCTCCACCGTCGCGGAGACGCTGGCGAGCGAGGCAAACGACATCACTGTGGTCGACGTCGATGCTCGGAGGCTGCGCTCGCTTCAGGATCACCTCGACATCCGGACCGTCCACGGGCACGCATCGCATCCCGACGTGCTCGCCAGAGCCGGGGCCGAGGACGCCGACCTCATGCTCGCGGTGACCAGCAGCGACGAGACGAACATGGTCGCGTGCCAGGTCGCCTACACTGTCTTCCGCACGCCGACGAAGATCGCGCGGGTGCGCTCCGCGCAATACCTGAAACACCCTGAGCTCTTCGCCCGGGACGCACTCCCGGTCGATCTGCTCATCAGCCCCGAGCAGCTCGTCACCGAGTACATCCACCGCCTCATCGAAACCCCCGGCGCGCTGCAGGTGCTCGATTTCGCCAAAGGAAGGGTGCGGCTCGTCGCCGTGAAGGCATATTACGGCGGTCCCCTCGTCGGTCACGCCCTGCGCGAGCTCCCCATCCGCATGCCGTCAATCGACACCCGGGTCGCGGCGGTCTTCCGCCACGGGGTCGGAATCATCCCTCAAGGCGACACCGTCATCGAAGCGGACGATGAGGTGTTCTTCGTCGCGGCGAGCGAGCACATTCGCGCGGTCATGGGAGAGCTGCGCAAGCTCGACAAGCCCGTGCGCAGGATCATGCTCGCGGGCGGCGGCAACATCGGGCGGCGGCTCGCGGCGGCATTGGAGCGGCGGGCGCACGTCAAGCTCATCGAGCACTCGCCCGAGGCGGCGCAGCGACTGTCCGAGATCCTCGACGCAACCGTCGTCCTGCAGGGCGACGCGGCGGACGAGGATCTGCTCCGCGAGGAGGGCATCGATCAAACGGACGTCTTCTGCGCGGTCACCAATGACGATCAGGTCAACATCCTCTCGGGGATGCTCGCCAAGCGCATGGGCGCCCGCAAGGTGATGGCGCTGATCAACCGCAGCGCCTACGTCGATCTCATCCAGAGCGGAACCATCGACATCGCGATCTCTCCACAGCAGACGACGGTGAGCGCGCTCCTCGCCTACGTGCGCCGCGGCGACGTCGTGGCGGTGCACTCGCTGCGGCGCGGCGCGGCGGAAGCGATCGAGGCGATCGCGCATGGAGACCGGCGCACCTCGAAGGTGGTGGGCCGGGCGGTGGAAGACATCAAGCTGCCAGCCGGCGCCACGATCGATGCCGTGGTACGCGGCGACGACGTCATCATCGCCCACCACGATACGGTCATCGAGAACGACGACCATGTGATTCTCTTCCTCACCGACAAGAAGAAAGTGGCCGAGGTCGAGAAGCTGTTCCAGGTAGGTATCACGTTCCTTTGACGAGCACTCCGTGACGAGCAACCCTGGCCGCGTTCAACGCAGCCGTGAGCGGGTGAGAAACGCAGGCTTGGAGAGGTAATCATGCAGCTCGGCTCCATTCAGCGCATTCTCGGCCTGCTCCTCATGATGTTCAGCCTCACCATGCTGCCCCCCATCGGCGTCGCGTGGATCTACGACGAGCCGTCGGCGCCGCCGTTCATCGTCTCGATGCTGCTCGTCGCCGGGGCCGGGGCCGCGCTCTGGTTTCCGGTACGACGCTCGCGAGGCGACCTCAGGCTGCGAGACGGATTCATCATCGTCGTCGGGTTCTGGCTCGCGCTCGGCATCACCGGCAGCGTCCCGCTGCTGCTGAGCGATACCCCCGACCTGCCGCTCGCCGACGCGGTGTTCGAGTCCGTCTCGGGCCTGACCACCACGGGTGCGACAGTCATCACCGGGCTGAACGATCTCCCCAAGGCGGTACTGTTCTACCGCCACTTGCTGCAGTGGCTCGGAGGCATGGGGATCATCGTGCTCGCGGTCGCCATCCTTCCGATGCTCGGCATCGGCGGGATGCAGCTCTACCGCGCCGAGACGCCGGGGCCGATGAAGGACTCCAAGCTCACGCCGCGGATCACCGAGACCGCCAAGGCGTTGTGGTATCTCTACCTGCTGCTCACCGTGCTGTGCGGCTTCGCCTATTGGGCGGCGGGGATGGGTCCATTCGACGCGATCGCCCACGCGTTCTCTACCGTGGCCATCGGTGGGTTCTCGACCCACGACGCGAGTGTAGGGCAGTTCGACGCCCCCCTCGTCGAGCTGGTCGCCATCGTCTTCATGACCGTCGCGGGCATGAACTTCGCACTGCACTTCACCGCCTGGCGGTCCCGCGGTCTCGGCGTCTACCGCGCAGACTCCGAGGTCAAGTGCTACCTGCTGCTGCTGGTCGGCGTGGCCGCGGTGACCTCCGGCTACCTGTTCATCTCAGGCACGTTCACCGATCCGTTCACCGCGCTTCGCATCGGCGTCTTTCAGGCAGTGTCCATCAGCACAACGACCGGCTTCACCACCGCGAGCTACCACGTCTGGCCGAGCTTTCTGCCGGTGCTGCTCCTGTTCGCGAGCTTCATCGGCGGCTGCGCCGGCTCGACCGGGGGCGGCCTGAAGGTGATCCGGGTCCTGCTGCTGTTCAAGCAAGGAATGCGCGAGATCGTGCGGCTCGTCCATCCGAACGCCCACGTGCCCATCAAGGTCGGCGGCACGGTCATGCCGCCCCGGGTGATCGACGCGGTCTGGGGTTTCTTCGCAACCTACGTAGCCACGTTCTCCCTGCTGCTGCTCGCGCTCATGGCGACGGGACTCGATCAGGTCACGGCGTTCTCGGCCGTCGCCGCCTGCATGAACAACCTCGGCCCGGGTCTCGGCGAGGTCGGATTCCACTATGCCGATATCAGCGACACCGCGAAGTGGCTCCTGTCGCTCGCGATGCTGCTCGGGCGGCTGGAGATCTTCACCCTGCTGGTGCTGCTCTCGCCGACCTTCTGGCGCGGGTGACGATCGGCAGCATCGCAAGGGCGATGCATGCGTCGCCCCCGCGCCCGCAACAACGGCGGGCAGAGTCCCTGACCGTGGAAGGCTTGCGCGGGAACGACGGTCCACACGGCGGCATGCGAACACCGATGCGGTTGCGCGGGGAATCGATACGCACGACGATGCGCCTCCGGCCGAGCCTGCGGCGAGGATCGCGATGAATCCAGGTTCCATCGAAATTCGAGTCCGGTGACGGCGCTGTCGCTCCGGCCGGCTCCGCGGTCGCATCGACGATGAACCGCGACGCCCTGATCGCGAATCTCGAGGCGCTGATCGAGGCCGGCAAGGACGGACCTGCGGTGCGATTCGGCCTCGGCAAGGCCTGCCTCGAACGCTCCGACCGCGCCGCTTCCCGGCTGCATCTCCAGCGAGCGGTCGAGCTGGACCCATCGTATTCCGCGGCGTGGAAGCTCCTGGGGAAGGCATGTGCCGAAGGAGGCGACGCCGACGGAGCCGCCGATGCCTACCGGTGCGGTATCGCAGCCGCGACCACGAAGGGCGACCGTCAGGCCGTCAGGGAGATGGAGGTGTTCCTGCGCCGGCTCGAGCGCGCTTCGGGCGCCGGGTGAAGCAGCGCGGACCGGCGCAGGGCGCCGGCCGGCCCCGCCCGGCGAATCCGTTCCGACCGACGGGCATTTCCATCGGTGTCCGGCGCCCCGCCGGCTACCATGTACCGGAGTCCGAATTGAGCTCCAGGGTACCGACGAGACGCGAGACGCAGTCGAGATTGTGCTCGCGCGCGTAGCTCGCGAGCCCCTCGTTGATTCGCACGCACACCAGCGGATCGTAGAACAGCGCGGTGCCGACACCGACCGCGCTCGCCCCCGCGATCATGAACTCCAGCGCGTCTTCCGCGGATGCGATCCCGCCCTGACCGATGATCGGGACATGGTGCCTGCGCGCAACCTGATACACCTGATGCACCTTGTACAGGGCCATCGGCTTGACGGCCGGTCCGGACAGACCGCCCTTGTTCTCGCCGATCACTGGTCGTCGGGTCCGCGCATCGATCGCCATTCCGACGAAGGTGTTCGCGACCGCGAGCGCGTCGGTGCCGGCCTCAATGCAGCGCCGCGCGTTCTCCGCGATGTCGGTCTGATTCGGCGAGAGCTTGGTGACGAGCGGCTTGGCGGTCACGGCCCGGCATGCGGCGACGACACGCCGCGACATTTCGGGATCGTTGCCGAACAGAATCCCGCCCTCGCGCACGTTCGGACAGGAGATGTTGATTTCCATCGCGTCGATGGGGGAATCGTCGAACCGTCGTGCGAGCTCGGCGTACTCCTCGACGGTGAA
>JAKZYK010000298.1:0-24330 GCA_047514485.1 Gammaproteobacteria bacterium | reverse complement strand
GCAATATGACCTCGGCGCCGTATCGCGCAGCGCCGAGCGCGACGCACCGGCCAAGCCCGTCTCCCGCGCCGGTGACGAGCACCGCGCGGTCCGCGAACGCGCCGGACGCGGGCGAGTAGTCACCTGGGACCGAGTCAGTCAAGGCATTCACCTGTCGCGGCGCGCGGTTCGCCACGCGATCCACAGCTTGCGGATCGGCGTGATCGACACAGCCCGGGGCGCCGACCGGGCCGGCTTCCGAAGCGCGTTCGCCAGCGCCGCAAGCTGGATGTGCGCCAGGGCTCGGTAGACGACGAGCGCTGCCGGACCGGTGTGTCGCGGCAAACCGCTGATCGCGCCGGCGAGCGCCTGGTGGGCGCGGGTGCGTTCCTCGGCGATCCGTCGCGCCACGGTACCGGAGTCGCTGTCGATGCACGCATTGGCATTCCGCGCCGCGGCTCCGGGGTCATCGCCGGCGCGCTCCTCAGTGCTCTGCCACAGGAGGCCACCGCCGGAATCGCCGTGATCTGTCCGCTCGAGTGAGTCCGGCGTGGAATCCGGGATGCGCTTCAGGCCGGATCGCACGCTCGGGGTGCCGGCCAGCATCGCGCGTTCGAGGGCGCCGCCGAGCACGCGGATGTCGTCCAGTGCGCCGTCGCCGGGAGCGAACGCCACCGCCGCCGCGCACAACTGCGCCGTGCCGCCCCCGACGTCTTCACAGAAACAGTCCCGGGCTGCATTGGACGCGAGCCCGTTCGCCGCCGATACGCGGGCGACCGCCGAGAGCACGGCGAGCACTTCCGGGCGGCGCCAGAACCGTCTTCCTCCGTGGCGGGTGATCGCCACGGAGACGGGATGGCGGGCGCCGCCGTCGCGCGCCTCCATGATCTCGTCGCTCCACCAGTTGAGCTTGTGGGCGCGCACGTTCGGATCGACGATGGTATCGACGATGCCGAGCAAGGTATGCCGCAAAGCGTGAATGGCGACGAGCGCGGCGCGCTCGCGAGTGCCGGCGAAGAGGGTGGCGTAGTAGAGCGAAGAGCCCGGCGGCGCCGCTTCGTTGAGGCAGTAGCGATCGGGGTCCATGCGCGATCACCGTCCGGCGAACGCGCATTGGATCCAGTCGAGCAGATCGTCCGGCGTTCCGGTGTCGATGTCCGCTCCCCAGCTTCCCGGCGGATCGTCCGGGTCGAGATAGCCCCATCCCGCGCTCAGGGTGGTGACGCCGGCGGCGCGGCCAGAGTCGATGTCGGAGCGGGAATCCCCCACGTAGGCGACGGCTGACGGCGCGACCGACAAGCGTTCGCATGCGAGGAGCAGGGGAGCGGGGTGGGGCTTGGGGTGCGCCGCGGTGTTGCCGCTCACGACGCATGCCGCCCGCCGGTGCAGATCGAGTGATTCGAGCAACGGCTCGGTCAGCCACGCGTGTTTGTTGGTGACGACCCCCCAGCGCACGCCGATCCGTTCAAGGGTCTCCAGGACCGAGCCCATCCCGGGAAAGAGCCGGGTGCGGACCGCGATGCGCTCGCGGTATCGCTCGAGGAACCGGCGTCTCGCGTGGTCGAGCCGTGCGCGATCGGATTCAGGCGCGAGCACGCTCTCGATCATCGCCCGGCCGCCCCGCGACATCAGGGGCCGCAGCCGCGTCTCGTCCACCATGCCGGCGCCGGCGTCCCGGGCGACCGAGGCGAGGGCGGCGGCGAGGTCGGGGAGGGTGTCGGCCAGTGTGCCGTCGAGGTCGAAGAGCACCGCTTCGAGCCGTTGTACCGCCTCAACCACCCGCGGGTGCCTCGAACGCCGCGAGATAGTTGACGGCAGGGTCACGGTGCAACCGGAAGCGATTCGCGAGCGTCGACCAGGCGACGCCGGTCACGTCACAGAGCCGCAGGTTGGCGGCGCGCCCCCATTGCGCAAGCTCCGATGGCCGGACGAAGCGCGCATAGTCGTGGGTGCCCCGTGGCAGCATGCCGAGGACGTACTCGGCCGCGACGATCGCGAGCGCGTAGGCCTTCGGGCTGCGGTTGATGGTCGAGAAGACGACCGTCCCTCCGGGGCGGGTGAGTTGCGCGCACGCGGCCACGAGGGCGGCGCCGTCGGGCACGTGCTCGATCAGCTCCATGCACACGACGAGATCGAAGCCTCCCGGACGGGATTCGGCGAGCGATTCGGCAGTGGTCACGCGGTACTCGACGTCGAGACCCGATTCCCCGAGATGCGCGCGAGCGGCCGCGAGCGTATCCCCTGACGCATCGATACCCAGAACTTCCGCGCCGCGGGCCGCGAGCGATTCACTGAGCAGCCCGCCGCCGCAGCCGACGTCGACGACTCTCGCGCCAGCGAGCTCGATGCGGCTCGCTACGTACTCGGTACGGACCGGATTGAGCTGGTGCAGCGGGCGGAATTCGCCGTCCGGATCCCACCAGCGCGATGCGAGCGCGGAGAACTTCGCGACCTCGACTTCATCGACGTTCGCGGCCGGCGCACCGCTCGGCGGTGGATCGATGCTCACGGCGATCCCTCGCCGATCCGTTGCCCCCAATGCCTTGCTCGTTCCAGTACCTGGTCCTCATCGACGGTGAGCAGCTCTCCGTCGCAGAGCAGCGCGCGGCCCGCGACCCATACATGGCTCACCTGGCGCCGCGACGCCGAGAACGCGACCTGCGATGCCGCGTCGTAGACCGGCTGCGACTCGATCGCGGAAAGATCGACGGCGATCATGTCCGCGGCCTTCCCGGGCACGAGGCTGCCGATGGCATCGTCCTTGCCGAGCGCGCGGGCGCCCGCGATCGTCGCCATCGAGATCGCCCGGTGAGCGGGCACCGCCGTCGCATCGCGGGCGACCGCCTTGGCGAGGAGGCTCGCGGTGCGCATCTCCTGGATCATGTCGAGATCGTTGTTGCTCGCAGCGCCGTCGGTGCCGAGCGCGACGTTGACCCCTGCCGCGAGCAGCTTCGCGACCGGGCAGAAGCCGCTCGCGAGCTTCAGATTGGACTCGGGGCAGTGCACCACGTGCGCGCCGCACTCGGCGAGCCGATCGATCTCGCTGTCTTCCAGCGCCGTCATGTGCACCGCCATGAGCCGTGGCGATACGAGCCCCAGCCTTTCCAGGCGCGCGAACGGGCGAACGCCTTGCTCCGCGAGCGCGCCGTTCACCTCTCCGGCCGTCTCGTGCAGATGAATGTGGACCGGAACGTCCATCTCGTCGGCGAGGATCCGGACGCGTTCGAGCGGTCCGTCCGATACCGTGTACGGCGCATGCGGCGCGAATGCGGTGTCGACGAGGGGATGGGATCGGAACTCGTCGTGGATCTCCGCCGCGCGCGACAGGTACTCGTCTGCGCTGCTCGCCCACACAGTGGGAAAATCGAGCACGATCATGCCGAGCACGCAACGCATGCCGGCCGCCGCCGCCGCGTGCCCCGCCTCGCCCGGATAGAAGTACATGTCGTTGAAGCAGGTCGTCCCGCCGCGCAGCATCTCGGCGATCGCGAGCATCGTCCCGTCACGCACGAAGTCTTCGCTGACCCAGCGGCGCTCGACCGGCCAGACGTGCTCCTCGAGCCAGCGCATGAGCGGCAGATCGTCGGCGAAGCCTCGCATCAGCGTCATTCCCGCATGGGTATGGGCGTTGACGAGCCCCGGCAGGAGCACGTGCTCGCGAAGCTCGACGGTCCGGTTCGCGGCGTAGCCCGAGCGGGCCTGCGCGTGCGGTAGAATCGCGCGGATACGGCCGGCATCGATGACCACGGTGTGGTGCTCCAGCACAACGTCTTCCGGCTCGACCGGGATCACCCAGCGGGCTTCGACCAGGGTATCGACTGATTGCATGCGGTGACGGTTTCGATAAAGGGGAACGGATGCCGATGCGGATGCGCGATTGATGTCTCCCGATGATATCGGGACGAACCCCGGCTTCCAATCCGGATGGGCCGGCGACAACATTTCCCGATTACGCATGCCGCTTTCGCGAGAGCGGGCTCTGCGACCCCACTTCACGATGCGATTTCACGGCAATTCCAACTGGCTGAGTCTCCGACCGTAGTGACTTCGCGAACGATTCCAGGCTTCGCGGAAATTACCGAGTCTGTGGAGGGTACGGCGCAATGAGCATGGTCGACGGATCGCCGATGAGCGCGATCGTCTGGCGTGACGGGGCACTCGAGCTTCTCGATCAGCGGGTTCTGCCGCGAGAATCGGTGATGCGGCGCTACACCGGCTGCGCGGAGGTGGCGGATGCGATCCGGGAGATGGTCGTGCGCGGCGCTCCGGCGATCGGGGTGAGCGCGGCGTACGGCGTAGTGCTCGCGGCGCGGCAACGTTACGCGGAGTCGGCCGACACGTGGCGGGAGAGGATTGAAGCCGACCTCGATCGTCTCGCCGCGTCGCGGCCGACGGCGGTCAATCTTGGATGGGCGATCGAGCGGATGCGGCGCGCGATCGCCGCCGCCGCGCCCGATACGGATCCCGAGCCCGCCCTGCTCGAGACCGCGCGCACCCTGCATGCCGAGGACATTGCCGCGAACCGGCGCATGGGCGAGCTCGGCGCCGCTCTCATCGAATCGCGCTGCGAAGTCCTCACCCACTGCAACGCGGGCGCGCTCGCGACCGCCGGCTACGGCACCGCGCTCGGTGTCATCCGCGCCGCTCACGCGGCGGGCAGGATCGCGCACGTGTTCGCCGGCGAGACCAGACCGTGGCTCCAGGGGGCGCGGCTCACCGCCTACGAGCTGATCGAAGCCGGCATTCCGGTAAGTCTGATCGCGGATGGAGCGGCGACCTGGGCGATGCGCCAGGGCCACGTGCGCTGGGTCATCGTGGGCGCGGATCGGATCGCGGCCAACGGCGATGTCGCGAACAAGATCGGCACGTACTCGCTCGCGGTGAGTGCCCGTCACCACGGGGTGCGCTTCATGGTCGTCGCCCCCACCTCGACAATCGATCCCCGGTGCGCGAGCGGCGCCGACATTCCCATCGAGACCCGCGGGTCCGATGAGCTGCTCTCGCACGCCGGGGCTCGCGTCGCGCCGGCCGGCGCCCGGGCATGGAATCCGGTGTTCGACGTCACCCCGGCCGATCTGGTCGATGCACTGGTGACCGAGCGCGGCGTCGTCAAGGAGCCGGACCGGGATCGGATCGCGGCGCTTCTCGCCGGTCTGCACGCCTGATGGCGCGTCGATTCTGTCCGCGGTCTTGAGTGACATGCCACCCGGATTCTTCTCTCGGCGGCAAGCCGGGGTTCGAGCGCCGGAGCGCTATTTCGCAACTGCCCTCAAGCTGCCGCGCCGGACGCTCACGCCAGCGCCGGCGTACGGTGGCTGCATGTGTCTCGTCCCGTGGAGCCTTGTGCACCGATGCCTCTCGGTGGATGCGTGAGCCGGGCCGGCGGATCGGTGGTGAAAGCTGATATCGAAGGAGTTCACGGCTTCGCGTGGTAAAATTGTCCGCTCACCGAGACGCGCCTGACGTGTCTTCCGACTTACTCTTCGACAACATGGGCACGGACGCGCACGTATGAGTGATTTCGCGAAGGAAATCCTTCCTGTAGACATCGAAGAGGAGATGAAGCAGTCCTATCTCGATTACGCCATGAGCGTGATCGTGGGCAGGGCGCTCCCGGATGTTCGAGACGGCCTGAAGCCGGTCCACCGGCGCGTGCTCCACGCGATGCGCGAGCTCGGCAACGACTGGAACAAGTCCTACAAGAAGTCGGCCAGGGTCGTCGGCGATACGATCGGCAAATACCATCCCCACGGCGAGAGCGCGGTGTACGACGCGCTCGTGCGCATGGCGCAGCCGTTCTCGATGCGGGTGATGCTCATCGACGGGCAGGGGAACTTCGGCTCCGTCGACGGCGACCCGCCGGCCGCGATGCGCTACACCGAAGTGCGCATGGCGAAGGTCGCGCACGAACTGCTCGCCGACATCGACAAGGAAACGGTCGATATCGTCCCCAACTACGACGGCTCCGAGAGCGAGCCGTCGGTCTTCCCGACCCGGCTTCCCAACCTGCTCGTCAACGGCTCGTCGGGGATCGCGGTCGGCATGGCCACCAACATCCCGCCCCACAATCTTGCCGAGGTCGTCGACGCCTGTGTCGCCTTCATCGACAACCCCGAGCTCGATATCGACGACATCATGCAGATCATACCGGGTCCGGATTTCCCGACCGCGGGAATCATCAACGGAACGGGTGGGATCCATGAGGCGTACCGCACCGGGCGGGGACGGATCTATGTCCGTGCGCGGGCCGGCTTCGAGACCGCCGACAGCGGGGCCCATGAGCGCATCGTCGTCCGCGAGCTTCCGTATCAGGTCAACAAGGCGCGGTTGCTGGAGAAGATCGCGGAGCTCGTGAAGGAGAAGCGGATCGAAGGCATCTCGGCCCTGCGCGACGAGTCCGACAAGGACGGGATGCGCGTGGTCATCGAACTGCGCCGCGGCGAGAACGCCGAGGTGATGCTGAACAACCTGTACCGGCTCACCTCGATGGAGACCGTATTCGGCATCAATCTCGTCGCGCTGGTCGACGGGCGGCCCCGGCTTCTCGGCATCAGGCAGATGATCGAGGCGTTCGTGGGCCACCGGCGCGAGGTGGTGACGCGGCGGACCATCTTCGAGCTTCGAAAGGCGAGAGAGAGGGCGCACGTCCTGGAGGGCCTCGCGGTTGCGCTCGCGAATATCGACGCCGTCATCGCGCTCATCAGGGCGTCCGCCAACCCGGCCGAGGCCAGGCAGCGCCTTGCCGAACACGTCTGGGCGCCCGGATCGGTACGGGACATGCTCGATCGCGCGGGTGCGGACACCTCGAAACCCGACGACCTTCCGCGCGGACTCGGGCTCGGCGAGGACGGATATCGGATGAGCGAGGCGCAGGCTCAGGCGATACTCGATCTTCGCCTGCACCGTCTGACCGGGCTCGAGCAGGAGAAGATCATCGAGGAGTTCGACGGGCTCCTCGACCGCATTCGCGGGCTGCTCGAGATCCTCGTCAATCCGGACCGCCTGCGCGACGTCGTGCGCGAAGAGCTCCTGGAGGTGAAGGAGCAGTTCGCCGACGCTCGGCGCACCGAGATCGAGCTGCACCGCGAAGGAATGGACATCCTTCACCTCATCAAGCCACAGGACGTCGTGGTCACGATGTCGCACCACGGCTACGTGAAATGGCAGCCGCTCGACGATTACTCGGCGCAACGCCGGGGCGGCCGCGGCAAGACCGCGGCGACGACCAGGGAGGCGGATTTCGTCGAACGCCTCTTCGTCGCGAATACCCACGACACGGTGCTGTTCTTCTCGAGCCGCGGCAAGGTCTACTGGGTCCGGGTCTACGAGCTGCCGCGGGCGGCCCGCATCGCCCGCGGCAAGCCGATGGTGAATCTCCTGCCGCTCGAGGAGGGAGAGCGGATCAGCGCGATTCTGCCGCTGAGCGAGATCGATCAGGACGGCTTCGTGCTGATGGCGACGTCGCTCGGTACCGTGAAGAAGACACAGTGCGCCGACTTCTCCCGGCCTCGTTCGACCGGACTCATCGCCGTCGATCTGCTCGACGACGATCGCCTGGTGGGAGTCGCGGTGACCGATGGCCAGTGCGACGTCATGCTCGCGACGAGCGATGGCAAGCTCATTCGCTTCCCCGAGAGCGACGTGCGTGCGATGGGCCGGACCGCGCGAGGTGTGCGCGGCATACGGCTGGGGCGCGGGGCGCGGGTCATCTCCTTGATGATCGCTTCCGAGGGTCTGGTGCTGACCGCGACCGAGAACGGCTATGGGAAGTGCACCCCGGCGGCGGAATACCGGCAGCAGGGACGGGCGGGGCAGGGAATCATCTCCATCCGTACGAGCGAGCGCAACGGAGCGGTGGTCGGCGCGGAGCTGGTCGAGGAGAACGACGAGCTCATGCTGATCACCGACGGCGGGAAGCTCGTGCGCACCAGGGTGAACGAGGTGAGCGTGCTCGGACGCAACACCCAGGGAGTCACGCTCATCCGCCTCTCCGCCGGCGAGCACCTCGTCGGCCTCGAGCGGATCATTGACGATCAGGAAGAGATCGACGGAGAGTCGTCAGGATCCGGCTGAGGCGGCGTCTTCGCCTGCGTTTCCACCCGACCTTCCATTGAAATTCCACCGAGTTTCCATGCCATCCGTCATGACTGATCGCGACGCGCGGCTCGATGCGGTTCGCCGCGAGATCGACGCACTCGACGCCGAGCTGCTCGATTTGCTCAATCGGCGCGGACGCGCGGTGTTCGACGTGGCGGCGGTCAAGAGCCGCGAAGCCGATCCCCGCTACTATCGACCGGAGCGCGAGGCAGCGCTGCTCAGGCGTCTGGCCGCGAGAAACGAGGGGCCGCTGCCCGATGCCGAGGTGATGCGCCTGTTTCGCGAGATCGTCTCGACCTGCCGCACGCTGGAGCAGCGGCTGTCGATCGGCTGCACGACGGTGAAAGGGGCGTGCGCCGCAATCGGTCACTTTGGCGGCGCCGTCGACATCCATGCTGCGCCGGATGCCGCTGAAGCGCTCGGCGCCGTCGCAGCGTTCCGCTGCGACTACACGGTGATCGAATTCTCCCAGGACGGCGAGGCAGATCCGGCGGTCGCGGATCTCTCCGGCCGCGGGCTCGCGCTGTGCGGCGAATGGTACGCGAGGGGCGGGGAGCGATACGTCGTGATCGGGCGCGGGCTGATCCCACCGACCGGAGATGACTGGACGTCGCTGGTCGTCCCAACGCAGCGCATAACGACCATCGAGTCGTGGTGCAATGGTTCGAATTTCCGGATGCGAACGATTCCGGTCGCGGGTCGGGCGTCGTCCATCGTCGACATCGCCACGCACCCGGGCGAACCGCGGCTCGCGCAGCTTCTCGCCGAGTGTGGAGGCGTGGTTCTGGGCGCGTACCCGAACGCTGGCGCCGGTGTGTGCCGAAAATGAGCGCGGTAGTGATGGATCGCCCGGCGCTGGAGCGGGCGCAATGATTCGCAGGCTCTGCATCGTCGGGACAGGTCTCATCGGGGGATCGCTCGCCCGCGACCTGAGAAGGCTCGGCGAGGTTGGCGAGGTCGTAGGGTCGAGCCGTCACGTCGCGAACCTCGAGCGCGCGGTCGACCTCGGGGTGATCGACCGTTTCGATCTTGACGTTGCGCGCGCGGTCGCCGGTGCGGACATGGTCGTCGTCGCGGTGCCGCTCGGTGCGATGCCGGCGGTGTTCGAACGCATTCGCGACGCCATCGACGATGACACGGTCATCACCGATGTAGGAAGCGCGAAGGGCAGCGTCGTTGCGGCGGCGCGGGCCGGTCTCGGTCCGCGGCTGTCGCGGTTCGTGCCCGCGCATCCCATCGCGGGGACCGAGCACAGCGGTGTCGAGGCATCGGTCGAGCACCTCTTCGAACGCCGGCGGGTCATTGTGACCCCGGCCGCGGAGACCGACGCCATTGCGCTCGGGCGGGTATCGGAGATGTGGGAGACGGTCGGGGCGGAGGTGATCGAGATGGACGCCACCCACCACGACGAGATCCTGGCCGCGACCAGCCACCTGCCGCACCTGCTCGCGTATACGCTCGTGGACATGCTCGGCTGCATGAAGGAGCGCGCCGAGATCTTCCATTTCACGGCGGGCGGGCTTCGTGACTTCGCCCGCATCGCATCGAGCGATCCGCAGATGTGGCACGACATCTGCTTCGCGAATCGCGATGCGCTGGTGGAAGTGCTCGAACGCTTCAGCTCGGAGCTCGGCCGGCTTACCGACGCGGTCCGCCACAGGGACGGCGAGTTCGTACGTTCGGTCTTCACCCGGGCGAAATCGATCCGTGATGAATACTCCTGATCCGGCAGCGCCGGAGCCGGAAGACGGTTCATGAATTACTTGAAGCTTTACGTGAGATTTATTTGTTAAGAAACAGATTTTCAATGAAAAAACCTCCTGCCTCCACCGTCGATTACATCGTGCATCCGTCGGGTCCGCTGCGTGGCGAGATCCGCGTGCCTGGCGACAAGTCGATCTCCCACCGCTGCATCATGCTCGGCGCGATCGCCGACGGCGATACCCGGGTCGGAGGGTTGCTCGAAGGCGAGGACGTGCTTGCCACAGTCGCGGCACTCCGATCGATGGGCGTGGAGATCGACGGGCCGACCGACGGTGAAGCGGTCATTCACGGGGTCGGGCGGGAGGGGCTGAGTGCGCCGGCGGCAGCCATCGACCTCGGAAACTCGGGCACCGCGATGCGTCTGCTTGCGGGCCTCCTCGCAGGACAGCGGTTCGGTTGCGCGCTGGCGGGCGATGCCTCGCTCAGCCAGCGTCCGATGCGCCGGGTCACCGAGCCGTTGTCGCGGATGGGGGCGCGGATCGAGACCACGGACGGCGGTACCCCACCGCTCGTGATCCACGCCTGTGATGGGCTTGCGCCGATCCACTATACGAGCCCGATGGCCAGTGCCCAGGTGAAGTCGTGCATCCTCCTCGCCGGACTCTACGCGGGCGGACGGACGTGCGTGACGGAGCCTGTGCCGACGCGCGATCATACCGAGCGGATGCTGGCCGCATTCGGCGTCATGCTCGTGCGCGACGGCCAGCGCACGTGCATCGAAGGAGGAGCGCGTCTTGCCGCGACGGAGATCGACGTGCCCGGGGACATCTCTTCCGCCGCGTTCCTTCTCGCGGCGGCGGCGGGCCGGATCGGCTCGGATCTGCTTATCCGCGGGGTCGGCGTGAATCCGACCCGCACTGGAATACTGGCTATCCTCGAGCAGATGGGAGCCGACATCTCGTGGTCGAATCGGCGTACCACCGGAGGCGAGCCGGTTGCCGATCTCCGAGTACGCGGCGCGCCTCTGCACGGCATCGACGTCGATCCCGCGCTGGTGCCGCTGGCGATCGACGAGTTCCCGGCCGTCTTCGCTGCCGCTGCGGCCGCACGCGGGGTCACCCGCGTGACCGGAGCCGCGGAGCTGCGGGTGAAGGAGAGCGATCGAATTGCCGCGAGCGCCGAGGCATTGAACGCGCTCGGGGTCTCGGTGCGGGTTGCCGGTGACGGCATGGCGGTCGAGGGGGGGAGGATCTCCGGAGGCAACGTGGACAGCGCGGGGGATCATCGCATCGCGATGGCGTTCGCCGCGTCTGCGGCGGTGGCTCCCGTGCGGGTGCGCAATTGTCGCAATGTGGCGACATCCTTTCCCGGATTCGAAACTCTTGCCAATTCGGTCGGGCTCGACATCGAGGTCGTCGATGCCGGCGACTGAGACCGTCCCTGTGATCGCGATCGACGGTCCGGTCGGATCCGGAAAGGGAACCGTGTCCCATCGCGTCGCGACGGCGCTCGGCTTTCAGCACCTCGACAGTGGCGCCCTCTATCGTGTCCTCGCGCTGGCGGCGCGCGCGCGGGGAGTGACTTTCGACGACGCCGTGACTCTGGCGCGTCTCGCGGGTAGCCTCGACATCACCTTCACCGTCGGCGGTGCTACGAGCCCCGTCCGCACGCTGCTCGCCGGAGTGGACGTCACCGGCGAGATCCGCACCGAGCAATGTGGAAACGACGCCTCGTGCGTCTCCGCCTGTCCCGAGGTGCGAGATGCGCTGCTGGTGCGGCAGCACGGGTTTCGCCGCCCGCCAGGGCTCGTCGCGGATGGGCGGGATATGGGAAGCGTCGTCTTTCCCGATGCGCCCGTGAAGGTATTTCTTACCGCGACTCCGCGCGCGAGGGCCGAGAGACGGCATAAACAATTGATGGCTAAAGGTGTTGATGTTAGTGTCACCCGCCTTTTCAGGGAGATGGCAGAACGCGACAAGCGTGATCGTGAGCGTGCGGTCGCCCCCCTGAAACAGGCTGAGGATGCCGTCGTCGTCGATACGACCGGGCTGGATATCGATACCGTGGTTGCACGCGTACTCGAAATTGCACGGTTCCGGATGGCGGCGGCGTCTTCCGAAGAATGAAAATTGGGCGCGTTTTTCGTGCGCATTGCCCCGGCGCTCGGAATGGCGTGAGGTTCGGCGACGAACGAGTGGGCAGGAGAATTCTCTACTGGTATGGAAAGCTTTGCGGATCTGCTCGAGCAGAGCGAAGTCGAAAAGAAAATGCGGCCGGGAGTCATCATCGAAGGAATGGTGCTGGCTGTCGGGTCCGAATACGTCACGGTTCACGCGGGTCTGAAGTCCGAGTCGACCATCCCGATCGAACAATTCAGAAACGAGAAAGGCGAGTTGGAGGTCGTGGTCGGGGATCTCGTCGAGGTTGCGCTCGACACCGTGGAGGACGGATTCGGCGCCACCAAGCTCTCGCGCGAGAAGGCGAAGAGAGCCAAGGCGTGGAGTCGCCTCGAGACCGCGTTCGAAGACGAAGAGACCGTCACCGGGATCATCAACGGCAAGGTCAAGGGTGGGTTCACCGTCGATATCAATGACATCCGGGCGTTCCTGCCCGGGTCGCTCGTCGATGTCCGTCCGGTACGCGACACCTCCTACCTCGAAGGCAAGCCGTTGGAGTTCAAGGTGATCAAGCTCGATCGCCGCCGCAACAACGTCGTCGTTTCACGGCGCGCGGTGGTCGAAAAGGAGAACTCCGCCGAGCGCGAAGCGTTGCTCGAGAGTCTCCAGGAGGGCGTGGTGCTGCCCGGTGTGGTCAAGAATCTGACCGACTACGGCGCATTCGTGGACCTCGGTGGAATCGACGGTCTCCTGCACATCACCGACATGGCGTGGAAGCGGGTCAAGCACCCGACCGAGGTCGTCAACGTTGGCGACGAGATTGAGGTCAAGGTGCTCAGGTTCGATCGCGAACGCTCGCGCGTCTCGCTCGGACTGAAGCAGCTCGGCGCGGATCCGTGGGTGGACATCTCCCGGCGCTACCCCGAGAGCACGCGGTTGTTCGGACGTGTGACGAACATCGCCGACTACGGCTGCTTCGTCGAGATTGAAGAAGGCGTGGAGGGGCTCGTTCACGTATCGGAGATGGACTGGACGAACAAGAACATTCACCCCAACAAGATCGTGCAGCTCAGCGACGAGATCGAGGTCATGGTGCTCGACATCGACGAGGATCGCCGCCGGATCTCGCTTGGCATCAAGCAGTGCACGCCGAACCCCTGGGATGACTTCGCGACGGGCTACAAGAAGGGTGATCACGTGATTGGCGCGATCAAGTCAATCACCGATTTCGGGGTCTTCGTAGGGCTCGACGGCGGTATCGACGGGCTCGTGCACATGTCCGATCTCTCCTGGAACGAGCCGGGTGAGGACACCATTCGGCGCTACAAGAAAGGCGACGAGCTCGAGACCGTGGTGCTCAGCGTAGACGCGGAGCGGGAGCGTATCTCGCTTGGGGTCAAGCAGCTCGACAAGGATCCCTTCTCCAACTTCCTGGCCCAGAATCCCAAGGGCACGATCGTTCGCGGCCGGGTGATCGAGGTCGACGCAAAGGGTGCGCTCGTCGAGCTCGAGGAGGGCATCGAAGGGTATCTCCGCACGTCGGAGATTGCGCGTGACCGGGTTGACGATGTCCGGGCCGTTCTGAAGGTCGGCGACGAGGTCGAGGCGAAGTTCGTAGGCGTTGACAGAAAGAAGCGCATCCCCTCTCTCTCGATCAAGGCGAAAGAGAGCGACGACGAAGCACAGGCGCTACATGACTACACCACGAGCGCTTCGGCCGGCGCCACGACACTCGGCGATCTCATCAAGGAGCAGATGAGCAGCGGCCGTGCGGAGGGTGCGCAAGAGGACTGAACAAGAATCGAGGGACGGGGGGGAGGGACAATGGGCGCCACGGCAACGGGCGCCATCCCGGCAACCGCGTCACCCCTTGCAGGCCGACGACAGCGGGATCGTCGCGGCTTCGCGCTTGCCGATGGGAGAACGGGGAGATGACGAAGTCGGAGCTGATCGAACAGATAGCGCAGAGGCAATCCCAGCTCGTATACCGTGATGTCGAGCTGGCTGTGAAGACGGTCCTCGAGCACATGGCGGAGTGCCTCGCGGGCGGCGGTCGGATCGAGATCCGGGGTTTCGGCAGCTTCTCCCTCCATTTCCGCGCCGGACGGATCGGACGGAATCCCAAATCCGGTACGCCCGTGTCGCTTCCCGCGAAGTACGTTCCTCACTTCAAGCCAGGCAAGAAGTTGCGCGAGCGCGTCAATCGGGAAGTGCGATTGTCGCTGGACGCAGAATTGCGGCCGGGCATCGACCCCGACGCTACACCGGGCCGATCGGCATCCGAGCCGTCGCCGGCATACGGACATGAAAATTCCCCGTCGGGCGAAAGCTCGGGCGACGTCTGACGCGACGATCGTCTCCCCGCGTCCGGCGATGCCCGCCGATACAGGCTGCGCCTTGCGATGATCGAGTCGATGATCGGGCTTGAGGCGCTGTGGCTGCTGCTGCCGGTCGCAGCGGGTACCGGCTGGTGGGCCGCACGCAACGCCACGCGGCGGACGACCCACAAGCGCGAGAGCGGCGGTCTCCGATCCGACTACTTCCAGGGCATCAACTACCTCCTCAACGAGCAGCCCGACAAGGCGATCGAAGTCTTCATCAAGCTGATCGAGGTCGATAGCGAGACGGTGGAGACGCATCTTGCGCTCGGGAATCTGTACCGCCGCCGGGGCGACGTGGACCGCGCAATCCGCATTCACCAGAATCTCATCGCCCGTGATTCACTGAGCGTCCCACAACGTACCGAGGCGCTGCTCGAGCTCGGACAGGACTACATGAGCGCGGGTCTGCTCGATCGCGCCGAGGATCTCTTCAGTGAGCTTGTCGAGGACGCGGATTATCGCGTGCAGGCGCTGCGTCAACTCATCGACATCTATGAGCAGGAGAAGGATTGGCCGAAGGCGATCGCAAGTGCCCGCAAGCTCGAGAGGGCTACCGGGAACCAGCTCGGTTGGATTATCGCGCACTACTGCTGCGAGCAGGCCGGCCGGCATTGCAGCGAAGGTGATCTGGAGCGCGCGCTCAAGCATGCCCAGCAGGCCCGCAACATGCACGCCGCATGCGTACGAGCGAGCTTGCTCGAGGCTGACATCCATGCCAAGCGCAGTGAGCATGAGCAGGCGATTCGTTCACTGCAGCGGGTGGAGGAGCAGGATCCGGATTTTCTGCCCGAGACCGTCGGCCGGCTGTATCGTTCGTTCCAGGCCCTCGATCGGATCGAAGCGCTCGACGACTATCTATCGAAGCTGATGAAACGTTACGGGTGGACCAGCGTGACCCTGACGCTGGCAGACATCAAGCGTGAGTCCGGCGGTCGCCGCGCGGCGATTCGTTTCATCACCGACCGGCTGCGCCAACGTGCATCGGTGCGCGGCCTCGACCGTCTGCTCGATCTCGAGATCGAGGACCAACGCAACACCGGTGGAATGAGCGAGTATCTCGAGATCCTGAAGGGACTGACCGCGGAGCTGCTATACGAGCGTCCGGTCTACAAGTGCCGTCACTGCGGGTTCCCTGCGAAGTCGCTGCACTGGCAGTGCCCGAGCTGCAAGCATTGGACCTCGATCAGGCCTATCCAGGGCGTCGAGGGAGAATGACGCCGGGCGGTGGTGGGACCCGCGCGGGCGACCCGCGGGTCGTGATTGCGCTCGATCGCCCGTCGGCCGTTGCGCACCGTGCCGCGCCTCTACAACGCCCGGACGAGCACCCGGGAACGACGCTGTAAGTTGTACAGGGCCTGCCGTTCGTCGGGCAGGATCGAGTGGTCAGCCTCGGCGAAGCCGCGTTCCCTGAACCAGTGCGCCGCGCGAGTCGTCAGCACGAAGAGCCGCTCCGCCCCCGCCGCCTGGGCTTCGCGCTCGGCAAGAGTCAGCAGGCGTTCGCCGTATTGGCCGCGACGATATGCGTCGTCGACGGCGAGGCACGCGAGTTCGGCGAGCCGATCCTCGGGGTAGGGATACATCGCGGCACACGCGACCACCGCGCCGTCGCGCTCGACGACGTTGAAGAGCGCGATCTCCGTCTCGAGCTTCTCGCGTGAACGGCGCACCAGCGCTCCGGATTCCTCCAGCGGACGGATCAGCTCGAGGATTCCTCCGATGTCGTCGATGGTCGCGCGCCGGATCGAATCGTAGGTGTCGGCGTTGATCATGGTGCCGACACCGTCGCGGGAGAACAGCTCCAGCAGCAGGGCGCCGTCGATCCGCCGATCGATGACGTGGACCCGGTTGACTGCGTTGCGGCAGGCGTGGATCGACTGCCGCAGCCGGTTCCCCAACACGTCGTCGCGGCCGTCTCCGTCGCGACGGAGATCGACCGCGAGGGCCTTCGCGGCCTCGAGTGTGAGCTCGCGTACCAGTGTGCCCCGCCGGTCGGTCACCCCGGGTCCGTCAAAAAGAAACACCAGCTTCGCGGCGTGCATCTCAGTGGCGATGGCGGTTGCAACCTCCTCGGCTTGCAAGCTGAATACCTCTCCAGTGGGGGAATAGCCCAGCGGCGAGATGAGCACGATGGCGCCGTCGGCGAGACGCTGCCGGATCGCCTCGGCGTCGATGCGCCGCACTTCACCGGTATGCTCGTAATCCACCCCGTCCCGAATCCCGATCGGTCGCGCGGTGATGAAGTTGCCGGAGGCGACGCGCACCTTCGCGCCCGCCATCGGGGAGTTTGCGACCCCCATCGAGAGCAGCGCCTCCAGCTCGACGTGCGCCGCGCCGATCGCCTCCTTGGCCGCGTCGAGGGTGGCGACGTCGGTGATGCGCACGCCCTGTGCGTAGCGCGGTGTGAGGCCCTGCGCTCTGATTCGCCGCTCGACCCACGGCCGCGCCCCGTGAACGACGACGAGATCTATTCCCAAGCTGCGCATCAGCGCGAGATCGTGAACGATGCCGTGAAGCAGCGGATCCTCGGTCGATTCACCGTCGATCTCGATGACGAAGGTGCGCCCACGGTGCGCGTTGATGTAGGGGGCGGCGCGGCGGAACCATTCGACGAAGCCCACTGCCTCGTATATGGAATTGGGATCGTTCACTTCGGGAGGTTCCTGATGATTTACATTAGATAGAGACTACAAGAATTTGATTTACATGAATCTAGTGATGTAGAACACAGCCGACCATTCAAGAGACGTTCCGTTGCACCGAAGGTCTGTGGGCGTCATGGGGCGCACCTCGACTACTCGGTGAGGACAAGGGTGTCGGAGGGAAACCAGCTCACGAATCGGCGTGTCCCCCGCTCGACTCGCGTCAGATTGCGCGCTTTGTTCGGGATCGTCGCAGCGAAGCGCATCCCTTCGGCGGTGGCGAGGTACAGATGGGTCTCGCTCCCGTAGTACGCGAAATCCTTGACCGTGGCCTCGAACGCGAACGCCGCGTCCGGACGAGATTCGCTCAGACGGATCTTCTCCGGCCGGACCGCAATCTCGATATTTCCGTGCGCCGGCTCGCCGTGGGGGATGCACAGCGCACCGAGGCCCGGGATGTCGAGCTCGAGCTCGCCGGCCCGGGCCGTGCGTACAGTCGCCTCGAACAGGTTCATCTTGCCGATGAAGCCGGCCACGAACTGGCAGCTCGGATATTCGTACAACGTAGCGGGCTCCGCGACCTGACGCACCCGCCCGTGCTCCATGACCGCAATCCGGTCCGCCATCGACAACGCTTCGTCCTGATCATGGGTCACGAATATGAACGTGATGCCGATTGTGTCTTGAAGATTGACGAGTTCGAGCCGCATCGCTTCGCGCAGCTTCGCGTCGAGCGCCGACAGCGGCTCGTCGAGCAGCAGGACCCGCGGGCGCTTCACCAGAGCCCGGGCGAGCGCGACTCGCTGGCGCTGGCCGCCCGAGAGCTGATCGGGCTTGCGGGCCTCGAGTCCGTCGAGGCGAACGAGCCCGAGTGCCTCCCCGACCCGCTCCCGGCGCTCGGAGGCCGGGACTCCGGTGACCTTGAGGCCGTAGGCCACGTTGTCGAATACGCTCATGTGCGGAAACACCGCGTACGACTGGAACACCATGTTGACGGGCCGCCGGTTCGGCGGCACCCCGGCGACGTCGGACCCGTCGAGGCGTATCTCGCCGGAGGTCGGCGTCTCGAATCCCGCGAGCATCCGGAGCAGCGTCGTCTTGCCGCAGCCCGACGGGCCGAGGAGCGCGAAGAGCTCGCCTTCCGAGATGTCGAGATCGACGGAGTCGACGGCCGGCTCGCCTGCGTCGAACCGTTTGGTGACGCCCCGGATCTCGATGATGGGCCGCTCGCTCCTGCCGCCCTTGCCGCTCCGGTCGTTTCGGTCGCTGATGCCGTTCATGTCGCTGATCCGTTCATGTCGTGCTCGGCCGGCCGGGTTCGTCCTTCGCGCCGGCGCGTCCCTGCATCCACAGCGCGACGCTGGTGATGAGCAGGGTAATCGCGATCAGGATCGTCGATGCCGCGTTCACCTCGGGGGTCACCGAGAACCGGACCATCGAGTAGACCTTCACCGGAAACGTCACCGTGTCCGGTCCCGAGGTGAAGAAGGTGATGACGAAGTCGTCGAGCGAGAGTGTGAACGCGAGCAACGCCCCGGCGACGAGCCCGGGACGCATGTGCGGCACGAGAACGTCCTTGAACGCCTGCCACTCCGATGCGCCGAGGTCGCGCGCCGCATCGTCGAGCTCGCGGTTGAAGCTCGCAAGCCGCGCCCTGACCACGACCGCGACGAACGGGAAGCTGAACGAGATGTGGGCGATGGTGATCGCACCCAGGTTGAACGGCCACACCAAGCCGCTCGGCCAGCCGATCCGGGCGAAGAATGCGAGCATCGCCACCCCCATGCAGATCTCCGGAATGACGATGGGCAGCGCCATCGCCCCTTCATGCGCACCCTTGAACGGAAAGCGGAACCGCCACAGCGCGACCGCGACGAGGGTGCCCAGCACCGTGCTCACGAGGGTGCTGACGAATGCGATGGTGAGCGAGTTGGTGAACGCCTCGATCAGCCCGTCGTTGTTCCACGCCTTCTCGTAGTACTTGAACGTGAATCCCCGCCATACGATGTTGCGGCGGCTGTCGTTGAAGCTGAACGCCACCAGGGTCACGATCGGGGCATAGAGAAACACGAACGTCGCGAGCAGCGTCATCCGCATCCACACGCGGCGACCGTAGTCGAGCGGCCCGGGCGGGAGGCGCTTGGCACCCGCGCTCACGCCGCCTCCATCGCGGACCGGCCGCGGCTCGTCATCGCGCGCACCGCCAGCGCGAAGAACGTGATGTACATCAAGATGAACGAGAGGGCGGCGCCGAACGGCCAGTCGTTCGCCGATTTGAACTGCCGCTCGATCACGTTCGCGATCATCTGGCTGTCGGTGCCGCCGAGGAGATCCGGCGTGAGGAACGAGCCCAACGCGGGGATGAAGGTGATGATGATGCCGGAGATGATTCCCGGCAGCGCGAGGGGAACGACGATGGAAGCGAACGTGCGGGTCTGGCTCGCCCCAAGGTCGAGGCTCGCCTCGAGGTACGAGCGATCGAGCCGGTCGAGCGCCGCGTAGAGCGGCAGCACCATGAAGGGAAGGTGCACGTAGACGAGCCCGAAGACGACCGCGGTGTTGTTGTAGAGCATCTCGAGCGGCTCGAATCGTTCACCAAGGAGCTGATGGTCCCCGAGACCCGCCCAGAGCAGGGCCGCGTTCGCCTTCTCCCACAACCACTCCGCGGTGAAGTTGACGTAGCCGCGGATGCGGAGCACCGCGATGAGCGCGTAGGTCCGGATGAGAAGGTTCGTCCAGAAGGGCAGGATGGTGAGCAGCAGCAGGATCGGCTTCCAGCGCGGCGGCGCGAAGGTGATGGCGATCGCGACCGGGAAGCCGACGATCAGGCAGATGAGGGTGGTCAGCCCCGCGAACCAGAAGGATTTCCCGAAGATCTGCAGGTAGAGCGGATCGAGCGCGCGGACGTAGTTCTCCACCGTCCCGTTGATCGCGATCTCGACGAGCCCGCGTTTCTCCCCGAAGCTGAAGCCCCACACCAGCGCGAGGGGGGCGAGGAAGAACGCGACGAGCCAGACTGTCGGGGGCAGGAAGAACGCCCAGAAGACCTTCGGATGGGTGCGCCAGCCGTCCATGGCGGGCTACCCGGTCGAGCGCCGGGCCGGGTCTTGATTCGGGATCCGGCCCGGGAGCCGCTTCGGGCTCCGACCGGGGTCCGGCCGAGCCGGAGCCCGGAACCTGACAGCCGATGCCGGCCGCGCCGTGCGGCCGGCAGTCGGCATCGAGCGGTGCGTCATGCGGCCTGGATGCGAGTCCAGGTCTCGTCGATCAGGCGCTGGTAGTCCTCCCCGAGATACTGTGCCGTCTCCGACATCTCGACCACCGACGGCGGGGGGAAGATCGCCGGGTTGTCGAGGTACTCGCTCGCCAAGTGCTGCTTCGCCGCCTCGTTCGGGGTCGCGTAGTAGATGAAATCGGCGATCGCCGCGCCCACCTCCGCGTCGAGGATGAAGTTGATGAACTGGTGAGCGTTCTCGGGATGCGGCGCGTCCTTGGGGATGGCCAGGGAGTCCTCCCAGAGCAACCCGCCTTCCTTCGGTACGACGTAGCTGATGTCGTCGTCCTCGGCCATGACCTGAAGGATGTCGCCGTTCCACTCCATCGTGAGATCGACCTCGCCCGATGCGAGCAGGTCCTGGCCGTTGTCCTCGGCGAAGACCTTGATGTGCGGTTTCTGACGGATCATGAGATCTTCGACCTCCTTGATGCGCGCCGGATCGGTCTCGTTGTAGGGGTATCCGAGATACTTGAGCCCGATCCCGATCAGGGTCCCCCCGTCTCCGAGCATCGCCATGCGTCCGGAGTGCTCGTCGGAATCGTAGAGGTGCTTCCAGCTTGCGGGCGGCGCGCTCACCTTCGACTTCCGGTATCCGATGCCGACGGTCCCCCACATGTAGGGCAGGCTGTGCTTGCGTCCCGGATCGAAAGCCGCGTCGAGGAACACGGGAGTGACGTTCGCCATATTCGGGATCATGGCGTGGTCCAGCGGCTCGAGCATGCCGGCCACGATCATGCGTTCGACGTAGTCGTTGGTCGGAACGATCACGTCGTAGCCCGGGTTGCCTTCCTTGAGCTTGGCGAAGAGCTCGTCGTTGTCGGCGAAGAGGTCCATCTTCACCTCGATCCCCGTGGCCGCCTTGAAATCGTCGAGGGTGGTCTCGCCGATGTAGGTGTCCCAGTTGTAGAAGTTGAGCTTCGCTTCCTCGGCCGACCAGCCGAGCCTCGGCAGAATGGTGAGGCCCGCCGCCGCCGCGCCGGCGCCGGCGAGGAGCGATCGGCGGGATATTCGGTTGCGCATCGTTCGCTTCATCGGAGTCTCTCCTTCTTGGGTGGGTCCATGTCGGGCCGTACATCGAGGCACGATTATCAATGAGCCCCGGTGTGCACGCCAGCGTTCCGGCGATTCGTTCCGGCGGTTCTTTCCGGCAGTCCCGGGCGCGCAATCGCGGCCGTGGCCTTGGCGAGCTTCCGGCGCCCGTCACCGGCGTTCATGCAACTCGGCTTCGCCGTCGTGCCGATCCGGATTGCACCGCCGCGGTCCCTGGAGATGAACGCCCTCGGCACCGGTTACACGTTGCGCAGCAGGAACTCCCGCTCCCATGAGCTGATGACCTGGAGGAACGCTCGGAGCTCGCATTCCTTCACCGCGTTCCAGGCCCCCACGAACTTTTCGCCGAGAGCGCCGATGAGCGGCGGGGATCCGCGCAGCATCCGCAGCGACTCGGCGAGGCTGAGCGGCAGCTCGTAGGACATCTTGTACGCGCTGCCCTCCACGGCGGGGGTCGGCTTCAGCCCCTCGGTCATGCCGAGGAGACCGCACGTGAGGGATGCCGCGATGGCCAGGTAAGGGTTCGCGTCGGCGCCTGCGACCCGGTTCTCGACCCGGGTCGAGGCGGCGTCGCCGAGCGGCACGCGCAGGCCGGCGGTGCGGTTGTCGATCCCCCATTGCATGTTGATCGGCGCGGCCAGGTACTTCGTGATCCGCCGGTACGAGTTGACGTTCGGGGCGAGAAACGACATCGCGGCCGGCAGATAGCGCTGCAAGCCGCCGATGTGCGCGTGGAACAGGGGGGTCATCGCCCCGTCCCGGTCGGCGAACACGTTCTCGCCCGTGTGCACGTCGACCACGCTTTGATGGATGTGCATGGCGCTGCCCGGCTCGCGTTCCATCGGCTTCGCCATGAACGTGGCGTACACGCCGTGCCGCGCCGCCGCCTCGCGCACGGTGCGCTTGAACAGGAATGCCTGATCCGCGAGCTCCAGGGGGTCGCCGTGAGAGAGGTTGATCTCGAGCTGCGCGACCCCGGCTTCGTGGCTCAAGGTCCCGAGCTCGATCTCCTGCGCTTCGCAGAAATCGTAGACGTCATCGATGAACGGGTCGTACTCGTTCAGCGCGTCGATGCCGTAGGACTGGCGGCCCCGCTCCACCTGTCCGGAGCGCCCCGCCGGCGGCTCGAGCGGATAGTCCGCGTCGGCATTGCGCTTGACGAGATAGAACTCGAGCTCCGGTGCGACGACGGGCCGCCAACCGTGCTCGCGGTAGAGATCAAGCGCCCGGCGCAGCACGTATCGAGGCGTGGTGGTCACTGGAGCGCCATCGGCGTGGAAGCAGTCGTGAATGACCTGCGCAGTGGGCTCCGCCGCCCAGGGAACGAGCCGGATGGTGCGCTCGTCGGCGCGGAGCACCATGTCGCGGTCCGACGGATCGACAGCGCTCCAGTCCTCTGGGAAGTCCCCGGTGACGGTTTGCAGCACCAGCGCTTCGGGGAGGTTCAGGCCGAGGGTGCGGCAGTACGCCGCGACCGGCATCACCTTGCCGCGGGCGACCCCGGCCATGTCGGGCATCATCCCCTCGACCTCGGTGATCGCGTGTTCTTTGCACCAGCGTTCGATGTAGTTCATGCCGCGGGCGGACCGTGCATGGGCTGCCCATCGCTCCTCGGCACGGCGACCCGTGCCCTGTTACGCGCTCCGGACCCGCGCCGTCTCGACAGCGCGGGGGCGCCGCCGGCCGGCGTACTCGCGGCACGCCGCCCCGAACGCCGCGAAGATCGCGCGCGAGGCCGAATCCTTCAGCGCGTTCCACTCCGGATGCCACTGTATCGCGAGCGCGAACGACGCGCACGCTTCGACGCTCACCGCCTCGATGAGACCGTCCGGCGCCTGCGCCTCGACCACGAGCCGGGCGCCGAGCCGGTCGATGCCCTGCGAGTGGAGCGAGTTGACCTCGATCGACTCCCGGCCGACGAGCCGGTGGAGGAACCCGCCTTGGGTAAGCGCGACCGCGTGTGACGGTGCGTACTGGCCGTCGATGTCGGGCACCGAATGCTTGCGGTGGTCGAGCGTCTCCGGCAGCTCGTGGACGTGCTGGTGCAGGGTTCCGCCGAACGCGACATTCACCTCCTGAAAGCCGCGGCACACCGCGAGCAGCGGCATCGCGCGCTCGATGCAGCGGCGCACGAGCGGCAGGGTGGTCTCGTCGCGGTGAGGGTCGTGCAGGGTGCCGGGCCGGCTGGCCGGTTGGCCGTAATGGCGGGGCAGCACGTTCGACGGGCTTCCGGTGAGCAGGAGGCCGTCGATTGAGTCGAGCAGATCGTCGTTGGCGATGGCGCGCCCGAGAGCGGGGATGAGGAGTGGGAGCGCCCCCGCCGCCGCGCTCACAGCGGTGGCGTACTTCTCCTGGACGATGTGGTGGACGCGGCCTTCGAGGTCGCTCCGGCACGCAGTGATACCGACGACGGGACTACCCATGAGGTTTCGTTGACCTTCGGACCGGGACTGAGGCGATCCTAACCCGGAAGATCCGCAACCGAGAACCTGCCAGCAACTTTCGCGCCGCCTGACTCGACGGTTCGCGATCGGCTGCGCATGCGCGGCGCGCGATAGCGCGCGAATTCACGATCGGGCCGCTCGAGGGGTGAACCGGCCCGGTCCGCGAGATCAACCCGGCCAGAGCCCGTCCCTGCGCAGGTCGTCCATGGTCTCGACGATGCTATCGCGCAGCACGCCGACCAGCTCGTCCACCTGCCGCTTCGACATGGTGAGCGGCGGCCACAGCACGTTGAGATGGGCGATGGATCGCGGTGGTATCCGCTGGCCAGGGCGGCGCCTCCGAAGGGTCAATCCGAGGTGGCGGTCGCCGCCAATCGACCGTGGTCTCGTTGAAGCTGCTGGCCTCCAGTGTGGAACCCTCCATGGGCCCATCCTCTGCTGTTTCGTGCCACACCCAAAAACGACGAAGGTGCTGGGGGTCGGTCTTTCATGCCGCCTGCTTGCGCCTCTCCTGTGCCAGGTCATAGCTCGCCTGGAGACGCATCCAGTACTCCGCATCGCCCCAGTCGAGCCGCTCGATGGCCAGCGCGGTGGCGGCGGTCAACCGCGCCTGTCCATTGAGCAGGCGAGACGTCATCACCC
>JAKZYK010000297.1:0-4314 GCA_047514485.1 Gammaproteobacteria bacterium | reverse complement strand
GTCGTTAATTGTTCGCCAAAAACAGCAATGCATCAATGCTGTGATCCGATTGATGCATTCGTGTTTGTCGGTCTACTGGTCAAGTTGTTAATTTGTAAGTGAGCCACACCATTGATGCACTGTTGTCTCCAATCCAAAACCCTTAGGGCCCTTAGGGCGCAATATAGTAGAGGGGTTTGGCTCCGCCACCCCCTCTACGCCCCGACGACGCTCCGCGGCTACCGCCGCGTCCCCTGTTGTCGTCTGATTCTCCACCGCTGCGCGGCGGAGCCTGGAAAAACGGCCTTGGCCTTCGGCCTGTCCAAGGGTTGCGGCGGGGCCGAAAGCGACCCGACAGAGGCCGCAGAGGCGCGTCCGCTTGCATTGGTGGGGTCGCTGCGCTAGCAAGCGCACAGGGGCTCGACGGAGCGCTTGGCGCGCGTCACGAACCCCGGGGCCCTACGGGGCTTCAGGCGACGCAGGACCAGGACGGAAAGCGCCAGCCGCCAGGCCGTCGCGCCTGCGGCCACCGGCGCGGTACGGGGTGGGGGCTCGACGCCTGCAGCGCCAAGCCTCCAGCTGATACGGACGAGGGAATCGAATGCAGGTCGGGACCGTCACCACTGAGCGACCTGCAGCCTGCGGAGCCCATCCACTCTGATGGCGGATGAGGGTCGCGAGAAGGCACTCATCGACGCGTTGCTGCGCGCCGAAGATCGCGAGCTTGCTCAGGCGATGGGGTGTGCACGAACCCGGACGCGCCGACAGGTCGCACGGGTCGCTCGAGAGACACGGGCGCACGGAGGGGGCGCACGGCTCAAGGCGGCCTGGGTGAAGCCACCGCCGGTGCACGTGGTGCGCGCGGTCGGCCGTGTAATCGGAGGCGGGATCGGACAGGCGATCCGTGGCGGAGCGCGGATGCCGGCACGCGCGACGGGCGGTGCGCGACCTGTGGGAAACCGCGGTGGCGTGTCGTTCCATTTCGAGATGTCGCGAACCGGATCGGTCGGTGCTGCGGTTGCGCACCAGAGCTACATCGAACGTGACGGAGCATGCGTCGCGTCGTTCGGGAACATCCACCATTCCTACGAGGAGCGCTGCCGGCTCTGGCGCGCTCTGGGCGAATGCACCGTACAGAGGCGAGGCTGCATCCGGTTCACCGCGGACGCGAACGACGAGCTGAAAATGCTCGTGCAGGAGAACGCGTTGCGGTGGGCTGAGGAGGGGCGGATCCCGGTTCGGGTCAAGCACCAGATCGCACGGCTGGGTCCGTTGTACTGGAAACAGGTAGACGGAAAGGGAGAGCCGAAGATCGTCAAGGTGTGGACACACGACGCGGACGATCACGACAGGTTCATGGCGGTGCTGCGCGGTGTGCCCGCTTGGCGTCCAGCTGAGCCCGATGATCCCGACGAGGACGACAGAAAGAGGACGCACGGAGCAAGCCCGCTCCCGGTGGGAGTTCGGGTGTTCCGGCCGCGCCAGACAATCCTCCAGCGTCGCATCGTGGCGAAGCTTGCGCACGAGCTTCCGCTCGATGCGCAGGAGCGTGCACTGCGCGCCTGGTGCGAGCGCACGTTCGGGGACACAGGGTGCACCTGGCACGCGGCGATCCACCAACCGGAGGGAAGCAACGATCCTCGAAACTGGCATGCCCACATCGTGTACACGACCTGCGCGATCGGACGCGAGGTGAACGCAGACCGGCGCGAGACCGGGCGCTTCGATTTCGAAGCGGGAAGTACGATGCCGAAGATGGTGGACATGGGGATCGTGCTCGACGGAAACGGCCCGAAGAAACGGAGCGGGATGCGGGACCTCGTGCGCAAGTGGCGGGCCGATATGGCCGAAGAGCAGAACGCTGAGCTCGAACGCGCGGGCATCGAGAAGCACTACGACCCACGCTCGTACCGTGCGCAGGGGATCGACCTCGAAGCGACGACGCACCACGGCGCGAGCCGGTCGGCCCTGGAGGCGACCGGACGCGGGGCGCTGCACTGGAGTGCGGAGGCCTCACGCGAGTGGGATCGGATCACGCAAGGTGTGGAGTCGTACCTCGAAGCCGAACAGGTCGGACCGGTCGATGCAGAACGAGTTCGCGAGGTGCTGGAAGAGCTCCGGCTCGAAGCGGGACTGACCGCGTCCGACGCAAGCCCGGACGGAATGCGGGTCGCGCAAATGCTTCGCTCGGCGATCATGCCGGTCGGAGAGGAAGAAGCGGAACGCCATCCCGCAGCGAAGCTGCTCATCGACGCCATCGAGGACGCACGCCGAGAGGTGCGTGCCGGTGTGGGGCAACTGGCGTGGATGATCGCGTGGCAGGGCGTGCAGCGCACCGAGCCCGATCCGATCCGACTGGGCGCAACTGCGGACATAGTCGCCCGCGGCTACCCGAGTGATGTGGAGGCGCTTGCCGCCGATCCGCGGCCCAATGCGCGGTCAGTCGCAGCCGCCGCCCGACGCTTCCGAGAGATGCGGGCCCAGTGGGTGGAGCGCGTGCGCGAAGCGCGGAACATGGACACGCTCGAGGGACGGACGGCAGCGGGAAAGATCATCGAGGGAATGCGACAGGAAGGGATCTCTCCGGGTCTCATGCTGACGCCCGCCGAGGTGGAATGGGTCGCAGACGCCGGTCGCGAAAGCGCCGAAGCCGCCCGGATGCGCACCGAGCGCCGCGCACTGGAAGAGCGCTTGGCGAGAAGCGCCGATCCGGACGATGCCGGGCGAGCGCTCGCGCAGTTCCTGCGCACTCACAGCGACGTCATGGAACGCGACGAGGGACGGGCGGCAACGCAGCGCCGCAGGCGCCAGCTCGCTCGTCAGGTGCACGCAATCGCGATCCGATGGAGCTGGGAGCAGGCGTGCGAACGGGGCGAGGCCGGGATAAGGAATTTCCTCATCGGAGAGGGCCGACACCGGCTGTGGCCCACGACTGCGCGCGAGGAGGCTGAAGTGTTCAAGCTCCTCTCCGAGGAGCAACGCCTGGCGATGCGCGAAGCCGTTCGGGCGCTCGAAGCGACGCTCGTGTTTCAGGGACAGGTGCGCACCGATCGGATATGGATCGAACACCAGCTGCGCGCACGCGACGGGCCGAGACCGTCGATCGAACGTATCGACGCGATTGCGGCGGCGCGGCCCCGTCTCGAGCGTCTGAAGGCGCACGCGCCCGCGCAGTGGCGCCGTGCGACGCAGGCCGTCGAAGCGCTCGATCGCAGACGCGAAGCGCTGATGAGCGCACTGTCGAAAGCAAGGCTCGATCCGAACACCGACCACACCGTGCGCACGCGCACGCTGAGCGCGCTCACCCCACGCGCCGGCATGGAACTCCTGCGGTTGGATCCGGAACTGCTTGCGCACCAGGAACCGGAAATGGTTCGGGATCGGATCGCACCGATCGCGAACGCATGGTGCGCGCAGCAGCTGCGAAGCGCCCGCGCGACCCCTGAAGGCCAGGTCCGCGACCAAATCCTCTGCGCAGCCGTCGGCAAGTCGCAGCTCGAAGCGTTCGCCGCGATCGCGCGACTGCACGCGATGAACGATGCGGCGATGCTGTACCGGCTGGCTGCCGAGAGCTGGACGCGGATCAGGCGCCGTCGTGTCGAGCAACGCGAGACGATGCGTGACGCGCTTCGCCGGCGCGCGACGACATGCCCGACATGACGCTCGGACTCGAGGCGGCACGCTACGAGCCCGACGGCGGCCACACCGAACACCGGGCGGGAGTCGCCCTGACGCTCCGCCAGTGACGTGCAGGCCGCATCTGCGGCCCCCCGCACACTCTCCCTCCACAGTGCGCGCCCGGTACTCCCGGGCATCGTCCACCCCGGCCACGGTGTTTCCTCTGCTCGCGCGCAAGTGCGCGCACCGGTGCCGCTCACCTTCGCTCGCTCGGTCGAGCCGGTGCTGCCGCTCGAAATCGCCATTACCCGGATGGCCGCCACTACCGAGGCCGATGCGGAATCGAAGGGCGACATCCGCACCATGGGGCGCAAGTACATCGTCCCCTACGGGCTCTACCGCGCCCATGGCTGCGTGTCGGCACCGTTCGCGGCCGACGAGCGCAAGGGGACCGGGTTGTCCGAAGCGGACCTCGAGCTCCTGTGGGCGGCCCTCGAGCAGATGTTCGACCACGACCGCTCGGCGGCACGGGGCGAGATGACGGCCCGCGGCTTGTCGTGTTCAGGCAAGCGGCGTTTTCTCGAGGGACTGATCGCAATCTACGAGTTGGGTGTGAAGTTCGAGCGCCACGGGAGAGATCCAAGGCGAATGACGCCGGCGATGTTGCTCGAGCACTTCGGCGTGTCCTACGCCGAGGGGCACGGGCGGGCTCGCGAT
>JAKZYK010000296.1:0-4823 GCA_047514485.1 Gammaproteobacteria bacterium | reverse complement strand
GCCGAGGGGAACCCGCCCCCGGCTCGGCTTCAGGCCTACCAGCCCGCAGCACGACGCGGGGATGCGAATCGAGCCTCCGGCGTCGTTGCCGTGCGCCATCGGCACCACGCGGGCCGAGACCGCCGCCGCCGCGCCGCCGCTGGAGCCACCGGGGGTTCGCGCGGGATCCCACGGGTTGCGGGTGGCGCCGAACAGACGCGGCTCGGTGGTTGGCCCGATCGCGAACTCCGGGGTGTTCGTCTTGCCGATGAACACGAGCCCCGCGGCGCGAAAACGACGCACCAGCTCGCTGTCCTCGGCCGGCACGTAGTCGCTCAGGAACGAGCTTGCCTCGGTGAAGCGCACGCCCTCGACCTCGGCGAGGAAGTCCTTCACGAGGAACGGCACCCCGGCGAAGATTCCGGTGCCGGAATGGGAACGCGCGGTGTCTCGCGCATGGTCGTACATCTCGGTCACGATCGCGTTGAGGGTCCCGTTGACCTGCTCGGCCCGATCGATCGCGGCATCGACGAGTTCGAGCGGAGTCAGCTCGCCGCTGCGTACCAGCGCCGCGCATCGCGTCGCGTCCAGGCCGGCGATTTCGCTGTTCCTGATAGTCATCCGCTCCTGTCCTCCCCCGTGAACGTTCCCGACACCCTTCCGCATCCGCTCAGCCTGACCGGCCGTTCATCCGTCGCGGACGAGAATCCATTGCTCCGCCGTCAACTCAGCCGTCGATGTACTTCCAGTACGTGTCCTTCCTCGTGATCAGCCCGTCGCGGAACGTCCAGATGTCGCAGCCGAGCCAGTCGAGCGGAGCGCCCTCCTTCGGCGTGCCCTTCACCGTCCACTCCGAGCAGGCCCGCGTCCCGTCCGCGTCGATGAAGTGCTGCATGTCGACCCACCGCATGTCCGGGATGACCGCGTAGCGGGCGCGCAGGACGTCGCCGATCGCCTGCTTTCCGCGCAGCCGCTTCGCCTCCCACGGGTCCGGGCCGCGCGCCATCAGCCATTCCCCGTCCTCGGCGAAGTACGACAGGATGCCGTCGACGTCATGGCGGTTGAACGCATCCTGGATCGCGTCGAGCAGGGTCGTCGTCACCTTGGTGTCGTTGCTCACGAGCCTTTATCCTCTGCGGAACCGCCCGAGACGGGCGGCACGCATGATGGCAACGTTGCGGTTGCGCTCGCAAGCGGGACGAGTGGATACCAACCCGACGAAGTGTTTCAGTGCCCTCAACCTCCCCCGCAATGCCGAGGCCGGGATGGCTGCCAGGAAGACATGTAAACTCGAACTCACGGGTTGGAAAGGTGGAACCTGGGGTTTCCGGATATCACCGAACACACGCAGACGTTTGTTCGGACCACTCCGGCGCCGGCTTCAACGCGAACCCGTCGCCTTTGAATTGCCGCCCACTGGAACTGAGTTGGTCCATGTTCGATCTCCATCAAGTTCGTCGTTCTGGAATCGATGCCCCGAATTCAGGAGCGCCGGGATCGGTCGGTGGATGCGCCAGCGGGGGGAAGCGCCTTGGCCCAACAGACAGCCGCCCGGATACGCGGCCGAGATGTCGGTAGGAAGTCGGATCAAGGTCAAGATCCGCAAACGCATACGATAGTGGGAACCGACATGTCACGCGATCGCCTGAGTTTCCTGTTCCTCAACGTCGGGCACTTCCTCGACCACCTCTTCATGCTGATCTTCGCGACGGTCGCGGCGCTGCGGCTCGCCGAGGAGTGGGGCATGAGCTATGCCGGGCTCATTCCGTACGCCACGCCGGGGTTCGTCGCCTTCGGCATCTGTGCGATTCCGGCCGGATGGATCGCGGACAAGTGGAGCCGGGAAGGCATGATCATCATCTTCTTCTTCGGCATCGGGGCGAGCTCGATTGCGACGGCGCTGGCCGGCTCCCCTCTCGAGATTGCCGCGGGGCTGTTCGCGATCGGCGTGTTCGCCGCGATCTATCATCCGGTGGGCCTCGCGATGGTCGTGCACGGCCGGAAGAAGACCGGCATGCCGCTCGCGATCAACGGCGTCTTCGGCAACCTCGGAGTTGCCGCGGCGGCGCTGCTCACCGGCTATCTCATCGACACCGGGGGCTGGCGCAACGCGTTCGTACTTCCGGGAGTCATCTCCATCGGACTCGGCGTCGCCTACGCGGTGTTCGCGTGGTCGGGGCGGGCGAGCCGCGACTCCGGCGCCGCCGCCGCGAAGAAGGCGGCGGCCGGCGGCGGCGCCTCGTCCATCGAGCGGGCGACGTTCGTGCGGGTGCTCGCGATCATCGTGTTCACGACCGCGATCGGCGGGCTCATCTTCCAGAGCACCACGTTCGCGCTCCCGAAGATCTTCGACGAGCGGCTCACCGAGATCGCCGGATCCGCCACCGCGGTCGGCGGTTACGCATTCATGGTGTTCGCGGTGGCCGCCTTCGCCCAGCTCGTCGTCGGGTATCTCGTCGATCACCACTCCGTGCGTACCGTCTTCATGTTCGTCGCAGGGCTGCAGGCGGTGTTCTTCACCCTCATGTATCAGCTCACCGGGGTTGCCGCCCTGGTCGTCGCGGTCGCCTTCATGCTCGTGGTATTCGGACAGATCCCGATCAACGACGTGCTCGTCGGCAGGATCACGAAGAGCGAGTGGCGCAGCCGCGTCTACTCCATCCGCTACATCGTGACCTTCTCGGTCATGGCCTCCACCCTGCCCCTCATCGCGGGCATTCACGCGAGCTGGGGCTTCGGCGCGCTCTTCGTGGTGCTGGCGGTCGCGGCGAGCGGAATCTTCGCGGCGGTCCTGACGCTCCCGCGCACCGGCGCGATCATCGGGCGGCCTGCTCCCGCCTGAACGCTTCGCCCCGCCAGGCAAGCCTGCGACGTGCCTGAAGCAGCGATGAGAGCGCCGGTACCGGAACCGGGTTCCGGTCAGCGCGAGATGGCTCCTGCAGGCGTACGCCGTCGTGCTTCGGACTCGGGGCCGGGTTCGATACACTTCCCGGTCGCCAAGGACAACCGGCCGGATCTCTCCCATGAAGCGAATCGTCGTATTGAACCAAGCCGACAACGTCGCGACGAGTCTCGTGCCGCTCGCAGCACAGTCCCGAATCGAGGTGGAGTTGAACGGCGAGAGCCGAGCCATCACGGTGCTCGACTCCATTCCATTCGGCCACAAGCTTGCGATGCGAAGTCTGCCTCCGGGCGACGACGTGCTGAAATACGGCGAGGTGATCGGACGCGCGAGCGAGGCGATCGAGCCCGGCCAATGGGTGCACGTGCACAACGTCGAATCGGTGTGCGCGCGGGGGGATATCGAATGACCGACACGTTCCTTACACCGCCCGCACGATGGGCGAGAACATCGACGTGGACGTGAGCGCCATCCTCACCGGCGGAGAGGATCTGGACACGGCCGGCGAACGCGTATGGCAGCGCGTCGTCAAGGTGGCCAGCGGCGCTCTGACAAGCTGCGAGGTGCTCAACGAGCAGCAGCTCTCGGTCAGCCGCTTCGGTCCATCGGTGTAGGAAGCCGTACGGCATTCCATGGACGGAAACGGATCAACTCCATGACAGATACACGGCTTCAGCTCGATGAGCTGCACACTCTCATCGTCGAGATTCTGGTCGCTCACGATACGGCTCCGGGCAATGCGGAGCGGGTCGCGAGAGCGCTGGTCGCGGCGGAAGCCGACGGCCAGAAGGGCCACGGAGCATCACGGGTCCCGTCCTATGCGGCGCAGGCGCGCAGCGGCAAGGTCGACGGCCACGCTGCGCCGGAGGCGATCCGGCTCACCGATTCCGCCGCCATCGTCGACGCCCGCGACGGCTTCGCCTACCCGGCCATCGAGCTTGCCCAGCAGACCCTCCTGGACGGCCTCGCGACCTCCCCGCTGGCCGCAGCGGTGATCCGCGACTCGCATCACTCCGGCGTCATCGCCCATCACATCGAGCCGCTCGCTCGGGCCGGCTTCATCGCCATGAGCGTCGGCAACGGACCTCAGGCCATCGCCCCTTGGGGCGGACACCGTGGGCTGTTCGGCACGAACCCGATCGGCTTCGCCGCACCCCGGGCCGATCACCCGCCGCTCGTCATCGACATGAGCCTGAGCAAGGTGGCGCGCGGCCGGATCAACGTAGCCGCACAGGCGGGCGAGTCGATCCCGCCGGACTGGGCGTTCGATGCTTCGGGCAACCCGACGACCGACGCGAAAGAGGCCATGGCCGGCACGATGGCGCCGATAGGCGACGCCAAGGGCGCCCAGCTCGTTCTGATGGTGGAGATCCTGGCCGGTGCGCTGTCGGCTTCGTGCTTCGGATTCGAATCGAGCTCCCACTACACGGCGGAGGGCGCACCCCCGCGGGCCGGCCAGTTCCTGCTCGCCATGGACCCGGCGCCCTTCTCGGAGGGCCGCTTCGGGTCCCGTCTGGAGGATCTCCTCACCGCGATCGAGGAGCAGCCCGGCACCCGGCTGCCGGGGCAGCGCCGGTTCGCACTGCGCGAGCAAGCCGAACGCGACGGCGTGGCGATTCCACGGGCGCTATACGAGCAGTTGGTGTCGCTGCGCGGTTGAGCTCCGGCCGAGAGCCGCCAACGCGGCGGGAACGTATCCCGACACGCCGTCATGACGTGATGAAGTCGAACAGCATCCGCGGCAGCCGGCATCGGAACCACCGGCATCTGTTCACCGTTCCTTGACATAGGGCACGCCGAGGGCCCTCGGCGGCACCGCCCGGCCGATGAAGCCGGCGAGCAGCACCACGGTCAGGACGTAGGGCAGGGCCTGCACGAGCTGCACCGGCACCTCGCCGATGCCGGGGATGTCCGCCCCTTGCAGCCGGATGGCCACCGCGTC
>JAKZYK010000295.1:0-6189 GCA_047514485.1 Gammaproteobacteria bacterium | reverse complement strand
CCTGAAGGACAGCCTGATGTTCGGCTCCCGGCACATTGCGTTGGGACACGGCCAGTGCGCTTTCGTGGCAGAGCCGGAAAAGGCGATTCTCGACATGGTCCACCTCCACCCCGGCGGCGATCGCAGGTCGTATCTGGAGGCGTTGCGCCTCGAGCTCGACGCGTTGCATCTCCACCGGCTGGAGGCGCTTGCGGCAATCGCCGCGACACCCAAGCTCGCCCGGGCCGCGAGGGTCCTTCGTGACATCGCCGGCGATACACCGGGCTACGAGGCGGTATGAAGGACCATCTCAAGCAGCTCGTCGGTGGCCACGGGCCGTTGCGTGGCCGCAACATTGCGCGCGAGTACCTGCAGGCGCGGATTCTCGGTGCGCTTCAGCGTGCCGGGGCGATGACGTCGCTGGCCTTTCACGGCGGAACCAGTCTGCGGTTCCTGTTCGGCCTGCCGCGGTATTCCGAGGACCTCGACTTCGCATTGGAAGGCGAGCCCTCGCGCTACGACCTGCGCCGCCACCTTCGGGCCATCCGCGCCGAGCTGTCGGCGCAGGGCTATGGCGTCGAGCTTCGCATCCGCGAGCACCGCACCGTTCACAGCGCCGTCGTGCGCTTCCCCGGCACGCTCTACGAGATCGGCCTGTCGCCGCATCCGGGGCAGGTGCTCGCCGTCAAGATCGAGGTCGATACCAATCCCCCCGCGGGTGCCGCGACGGACACCACTCTCGTACGCCGGCACGAGACCTTGCGGCTCTTCCACCACGACCGCGCGTCGCTGCTCGCCGGCAAGCTGCATGCGGTGCTTCAACGGCCGTACACGAAGGGACGGGACCTCTACGACCTCGTGTGGTATCTCAGCGACCCCGAGTGGCCGCAGCCGAACCTCGCGCTGCTGAACGCGGCGCTCCGACGCACCGGCTGGACGGGTGTGGAGATGATGCCTCGGAGCTGGCGGCGTGCAGTTGCCGAGCGGCTGGACCTCCTGGACTGGGATCGCGGGGCGAGTGACGTGCGTCCGTTTCTGGAACGCGGCGAGGACATCGAGCTGGTCGACAGGGGAACTGTCCTGCCGTTGTTGAGGTGACCGCTCCGGACCGCCGTCACTTCGGCTTCACGCTCGATTCGAAGAACGGCGCGTTCACCATCAGCTTGTTCTCCTGCTTGACGAGCCAGCCGGCCTCGCCGCTCGCCGCGACATATTCGAGCCACTGCGGGTCCGCCCACATGGCGGCGCGCTTGGTCTCCCGATCCCCGGCATTCTCGTAGACCCAGATGTGGACGTACTGGTTCGGGTCGCCGGTCTCGCAGGTGCCGTAGAACAGGGGCTCGCCGAGGTGGCGCTTCTGCGCGGGCATGCCCTTCTCGGCGTAGAGCGCCAGGTGCTGGCCGATGGTGCCGGGACGGCAGGTGTAGGTGCGAACGTCGAATAGCATTTGGTGTCTCCTCGGGAGTTCCGTTCGATGGACCAGCGTTCCGCGGTGCCAATCTATCGCAATCGGAAGGAATTCTGCGATGCTTCGCGCCGGCTCGCATATTTCCGCGCGCAGCGGAGAACCGTCATGCCGATGATTTCGCAATCCACGCCGATCGCATTCTCCGACCCGCTTCCGGATGCCGTCGACGTGGCCGTGATCGGCGCGGGGGTCATCGGCACCGCGACCGCATGGTTCCTCGCCAGGCGGGGGGTGAAGGTCGCGCTGCTGGAGAAGGGACGGGTCGCGGGCGAGCAGTCGAGCCGCAACTGGGGATGGGTACGCCAGCAGGGGCGCGATGCGGCCGAGCTGCCGATCATGATGGAGTCGAACCAGATCTGGCGGGGCCTCGCCAAGGAGACCGGGGAGAAGGACCTCGCGTTCACCGCCGCGGGCTGCCTGTACCTCGCGGAGAACGAGCGGGAGCTCGCCAAATATGAGGCGTGGCACGATCTTGCCAAGCAGCATCAGCTCGACACTCGCATGCTCTCACCGGAAGAGGCGCAGGAAGCCGCTCCCGGCGTGGAGGGACGGTGGGCCGGCGCGATGGTGACCCCGAGCGACGGGCGCGCGGAGCCGTTCGTCGCGGTGCCGGCGCTGGCGCGCGCGGCGAACCGGCTCGGGGTCTCGATCGTGGAGAGCTGCGCAGTCCGCACGATTGAGACGGCAGGCGGTCGGGTCCGCGGCGTGCGCACCGAGCGCGGGCCGGTGCGGGCCGACCGTGTGGTGCTCGCCGGTGGCGCATGGTCGACGTATTTCGCCGGGAACGCGGGGTTCGATCTGCCGCAGCTCATCGTGCGCTCCACCGCGGGCCGGACCCATGCAGCACCCGACCGGGGCCTTCCGAACGTCGTTGCGCCGGGGTTCACGGTCCGCCGGCGTGCAGACGGCGGCTATACCATCTCGACCGGAGACGTAGCGGAGCACTACCTGTGTGCGCGATCGTTCAGGGACTTCAGGAAGTTCTTCGGGCTGATGAAGCTCTCGGCCAAGGACATGCAGATCAAGCTCAAGCCGCCGGCGGGCTATCCGGGCGCATGGGGGTCGAAGCGACGCTGGTCCGGGGATGAGGTCACGCCGTTCGAGCGGATGCGGGTGCTCAATTCTCCTCCGTCGAAAGAGGTCCACCGGCGATTGCTCGATCGACTGCCGAAGCGGGCGCCGTGGCTGAACGAGGCGGGCATCGCGGAGATCTGGGCCGGCATGATCGACGTGACCCCCGACGCAGTGCCGTACATCTGCGAGGCGCCGGCCCTCGACGGTCTGTTCATCGGCACCGGCATGAGCGGTCACGGCTTCGGGATCGGGCCGGGCGTCGGTCGGGTCCTCGCCGACCTCGTGTTGGGCCGTCCGCCGGGGTTCGATCTTTCGCGTTTCCGCTTCGAGCGCTTCACCGACGGCAGTCCCATCGTGCCTGGGCCGTACTGAACGCTGGGCGGATGCGGGCCGGCATCTTGCAGGACTTCACGGACAAGAGACGAAGCTGAGCCACCGACGTGTGTCCGATACGGCGCGTCGAACGGTGCTTTCGGAGCGTGTATCGTCGCCGCGTCCGCGGGGAGTCGAGAAGGACAGGCCAGTGAGCGAGTTCAAGAAGATTCTGGTGGCGAATCGGGGCGAGATCGCGATTCGTGTCCTGCGCGCGGCCAACGAGATGGGCAAGGCCACGGTCGCGGTATTCGCCGATGAGGACCGCCTCTCACTCCATCGCTCCAAGGCCGACGAGTCCTACCGCATCGGCGAGGGCCTGGGCCCGGTCGCCGCCTATCTTGCGGTCGACGAGATCATCCGGGTCGCCGGCGAGACCGGGACCGACGCCATCCATCCAGGCTACGGCTTCCTCTCCGAGTCGCCGGAGTTCGCCGAAGCCTGCGCCGCGGCCGGAATCGCCTTCATCGGCCCGCGCCCCGACACCTTGCGACGGCTCGGCGACAAGGTCTCCGCGCGAGCCATCGCCGCTGCGGCCGGCGTGCCGACCATGCCCGGGACCGGGGCGCTGCCCGCGGATCCGGAGGCCGCGCTCGATCTGGCGAGAGAGGTCGGCTTTCCCGGCATCCTCAAGGCGAGCTGGGGCGGGGGCGGGCGCGGCATGCGGGTGGTGGAGAGCCCGGTCGAGCTCGAGGCGGCGCTGCTGGCGGCGCGGCGCGAGGCGGCGGCCGCCTTCGGCAAGGACGAGATCTACTTCGAGCGGTTCATCGGGCGGGCGCGCCATCTCGAAGTCCAGGTGCTGGCCGACGCCCACGGCCGGGTCGTTCATCTCTTCGAGCGCGACTGCTCGGTGCAGCGGCGCAACCAGAAGATCGTCGAGTGCGCCCCGGCCCCCGGCATCGCACCGGAAGAGCGCGAAGAGCTGACCGGGTACGCTCTCGCCATCGCGCGGGAGGCGGACTACCTCAACGCCGGCACGGTGGAGTTCCTGCACGACCTCGATACCGACCGCTTCCACTTCATCGAGGTGAATCCGCGCATCCAGGTCGAGCACACGGTCACCGAGCAGGTCACCGGGGTGGACCTCGTACGGGCCCAGATCCGCATCGCCGAGGGAGGGGCCATCGGGGACGGTCCGGACGACGCCTGCCCGCCGCAGGACGCCATCGCCCTCCGAGGCCATGCCGTGCAGTGCCGGATCACGACCGAGGATCCGCTCGATCGCTTCATCCCCGACTACGGGCGCATCACCGCCTACCGGGCCGCGACCGGCTTCGGCATCCGCCTCGACGGCGGCACCGCCTACGCGGGGGCGGTCATCACCCGCCATTACGATTCGCTTCTCGAGAAGGTCACCGCGTGGGCGCCGTCCCGGGAGGGGGCGATCGACCGCATGAGGCGCGCGCTCCGGGAGTTCCGAATCCGCGGGGTCGCGACCAACATCGCCTTCCTCGAGCGGCTGGTCGGCGACGAGACGTTTCGCCAGGGCCGGGCCACGACCCGCTTCATCGACGACCAACCGGAGCTTCTTGCCTTCTCCCGCCCCCGCGACCGGGCGAGCCGGCTGCTTCGCTACATCGCCGAGATTACGGTCAACGGCCACCCGGAAGTGAAGGGCCGGCCGGCGCCTCCCGCCCGCGCCGGCCACCCGCGGCCCCCTCGCCTGCTACCCGAACCCGAAACGCCCGCCGCCGGGGCGAAGGCGCTGCTCGACGCCAGGGGGCCGGAGGCGGTGGTGGAATGGATGCAGGGGGAGACGCGCGTCCTCGTCACCGACACGACCATGCGCGACGCCCCGCAATCGCTCCTCGCGACCCGGATGCGTACCCATGACATACATCGGGTCGCGGCCGCCTACGCGCGCAACCTCCCGGAGCTCTTCTCGCTCGAATGCTGGGGAGGTGCGACGTTCGACGTTGCGCTCCGCTTCCTCGGCGAGTGCCCATGGGATCGGCTCCGGCGCCTGCGCGCGCACATCCCCAACATCCTGCTCCAGATGCTGCTCCGCGCCTCGAACGCGGTCGGCTACACCAACTATCCCGACAACGTCGTCCGAGGCTTCGTGGCCCGGGCCGCGGCCTCCGGGATCGATCTCTTCCGCATCTTCGATCCTTTGAACTCGGTCGAGAACATGCGGATCGCGCTCGATGCGGTGCTCGAGACCGGGCGGCTCTGCGAGGCGGCCATCTGCTACACGGGCGATCTCCACGATCCCGGCCGCGGCCGATACGACCTCGACTACTACCTTGGCATGGCCCGCGATCTTCGCGACGCAGGTACCCATGTCCTCGGCATCAAGGACATGGCGGGGCTCGTCAAGCCTGCCGCCGCGCGCGAGCTGGTTCAGGCGCTCAAGGAGGAAACCGGGCTTCCGGTGCATTTCCATACCCACGATACGTCGGGCATTGCCGGGGCGAGCGTGCTCGCCGCGGTGGAGGCAGGCGTCGATGCGGTCGACCTCGCGATGGACAGCCTCTCGGGCTTTACCTCCCAGCCCTGTCTCGGCTCCGTTGTGGAGGCGCTCCGCGGCCGGCCGCGCGACACCGGCCTCGACCCCGCCCGCGTCCGGGAGCTCTCGGACTACTGGGAGGCGGTGCGCGCGCAGTACGCCGCGTTCGAGACCGACATGCGCGCGCCGGCCTCGGAGGTCTACCTGCACGAGATGCCGGGCGGGCAGTTCACGAATTTCCGCGAGCAGGCGCGCGCGCATGGCCTCGCCGAGCGCTGGCACGAGGTGGCGAACGCCTACGCCGAGGTCAACCGGATGTTCGGCGACATCGTGAAGGTGACCCCGACCTCCAAGGTGGTCGGCGATTTGGCGCTGGTGATGGTCTCGGGTGGTCTCACCCGCGCGGACGTCGAAGATCCCGATCGCGAGATCGCATTTCCGGAATCGGTGGTCGGGCTGTTTCGCGGCGAGCTCGGCCGGATGCCGGGGGGATTCCCCGAGCCGCTCGCGCGGAAGATCTTGAAAGGGGAGAAGCCGATCGAAGGCCGTCCGGGCGCGGCGCTTCCCCCGGCGGATCTCGCGGCGGAGCGCGCGCGTGCGGAGGCGGCGACCGGTTGGTCGCTCTCCGAAGAGGAGCTGTACTCCTACCTTCTCTACCCGAAGGTGTTCGTGGACTACGCGGAGCGCCGTGAGAAGTACGGTCCGGTGTCGGCGCTGCCGACCGGCGTGTTCTTCTACGGGCTGGCGCCGGGGCGTGAGGCATCGGTCGAGCTTGATCGAGGACTCACCCTGGTCATTCGTTGTCTTGCCATCGGTGAGACCGACGAGGAAGGCTCGGTACGGGTGT
>JAKZYK010000294.1:0-3030 GCA_047514485.1 Gammaproteobacteria bacterium | reverse complement strand
GCCTTCTTCCTCGGCCTGGCGCTTCACTAGACCGGAGCCCGGCACGATCATCGCCCGGACTCCATCGGCGACCTTGCGGCCCCTCGCGACCGCGGCCACCTCGCGCAGATCCTCGATCCGGCCGTTGGTGCACGAGCCGACGAACACCCGATCGATGGCGACGTCGGTCATGTGCGTTCCCGGCGCGAGCCCCATGTAGTCGAGGGCGCGCTGCATGCTCGCCCGTTTCTCCTCGGTGGGGGCGCTGCACGGATCGGGGACCGCTCCGGTAATTGGCACCACGTCCTCGGGACTCGTGCCCCAGGTGGTCAGGGGGACGATCTCCGAGACGTCCAGGGTGATTTCCTTCGCGTAGCGTGCCTCCGGGTCCGAGGGCAGGGTGCGCCAGTGCTCGACCGCCTGGCGCCAGAGCTCGCCCTTCGGGGCCATCGGCCGGCCTTCGAGGTAGGCGAACGTGGTCTCGTCGGGGGCAATGAGCCCTGCCCGCGCCCCGGCCTCGATGGTCATGTTGCTCACCGTCATCCGGCCTTCCATCGAGAGCGCCTCGATCGCGGGGCCGGCGTACTCGACCACGTGGCCGGTGCCGCCGGCGGTTCCGGTCTTGCCGATGATCGCGAGGACGAGGTCCTTCGCGGTGCAGCCGAACGGGAGGTCGCCGTCGACGGTGACCCGCATCGCCTTTGCCGGGGCCTGGATCAGGGTCTGGGTGGCGAGCACGTGCTCGACCTCCGACGTCCCGATGCCGAAGGCGAGGGCGCCGAACGCGCCGTGGGTCGCAGTGTGGCTGTCTCCGCACACGATAGTCGTCCCCGGCAGGGTGAAGCCCTGCTCGGGTCCGATGATGTGGACGATCCCGTTGCGCGGATCGTCGGCGTGGAACAGGTCGACACCGAACTCCTCGCAATTGCGGATCAGGGTGTCGATCTGGAGCTGCGAGTCCTCGCTGACGTCTTCGCTGCGATCGGTGGCGATGTTGTGGTCGATGACCGCGATGGTGGCGTCGGGGCGGCGTACCTTGCGACCGGCCTGCCTCAGCCCTTCATAGGGCTGCGGCGTCGTCACCTCGTGGGTGAGGTGGCGGTCGATGTAGAGCAGACAGGTGCCGTTGTCCTCGGTCGCGACGACGTGACTGTCCCAGATTTTCTCGAACAGGGTTCTTGGCTTCGCCATCCGTGTGCTCCCGGCACGGCCGCGGGGTTGTCGTGCCTTCTCGTTCGTTCGGTCGCCGCGGTTCCCGCGCACACCCGCCGGCTCACGCCGTGGCGGTATCACCGCGCACCGGGAAGTATAGACGCGGGCCGTGTGGTTGTGACGATATGGGATGTCACGAGGCCGCGGCCGGCACGACGGCCCGCGCGACGCCAAGCTGGATCGCGGTACGGCGGACGCGCACTTTTCGCGAAGCGTGTGTCGTTCGACCCGGCCGGATTGGCGTGGTTGTCGGTGGAACGGACCTCTGGTGCCGGCGCGGGGCGCCCCGCATCGGCGAAAGCGTGTTCAGATCGCCTCGGCTGCCATTTCTCCGGTACGGATGCGCACCACGTTCTCGAGTGCGGCGACGAAGATCTTGCCGTCCCCGATCTTGCCGGTCCGGGCCGCGGCGGTGATGGTCTCGATGACCTCGTCGAGCCTCGAGTCGTCGACCGCGACCTCGAGCTTGATCTTCGGAAGGAAGTCCACCACGTACTCCGCGCCCCGATAGAGCTCGGTGTGCCCCTTCTGCCGGCCGAATCCCTTGACCTCGGTGACGGTCATTCCCTGAACGCCGATCTCCGACAACGCCGTCCGCACGTCGTCGAGCTTGAACGGTTTGATGATCGCGGTAATGAGATGCATGGACGCCTCTCCCTGAATAGTCACTGGCTGCTTTCAGCACGTATCATGCCATGTCCGTGAAGTACGGTGCTTCAATGGGTTGGGTTCCACCGTGGCGTGGAAAGTTCCAGGAATCCGGCAACGCTACGCGCCGAAACGGAGCACGTGCGCCGCGCGGCGCACCAACGCTGATCGCACATGGCCATGAACACGCTTCCCGATGCGGTCCGGGAAGGGCTGCGGGTCATGGCGGTCGGCATCAATCCGTCCCTGCCGTCGGTCAGGGCCGGATTCTACTTCGCCAATCCGCGCAACCGGTTCTGGCCCGCCCTCAATGCGTCGCGGCTGGTCGATGCGCCGCTGGAGCCCGGACCCGGCGCCGTCACGGTGCTCGTCGAGCGCTACGGAATCGGCTTCACCGACATCGTCAAGCGCCCCACCGCAGGCAGCGCCGAGCTTCGACCCCGCGAGTACCGGGACGGCGCGGCGCGGCTCGAGGCGCTCGTCGGCCGGCTCGAGCCCGGTGTCGTGTGGTTCCAGGGCGCGATGGGATGGCGCGCCTTCGCCCGGTACGCCGGGTGGCGAGTTACCGGAGAGGTGGAGTGGGGTGCGCAGGGATGGAGGCTGGGAGATGCCCGCATCTTCGTCACTCCGAATCCGAGCCCGGCGAATGCCGGCTATTCGTTGTCGGTGCTGGTGGGATGGTTCGATGCGCTTGCGGACTTTTTGCCGGCAATTGATCCGCCACCTTGATCCGCGGTATCGCGCTTCAGCATCGGGGCGAGCCTCGACTGACCGGAGGCGTCGATCCCGCCATCCGACCGGCTTCGGCAACGAAGCCGTCTGCATCGACGGGCTGTGCGGCGGTTTCGACGGACGAGTCCCCGATGCCGCGGAGTTCGCACTTCGAAATCGTGTGCTCCTCCTTCGGTCCGAGCAGAGTATTCCGATCGACATCTCCACCGGAATCCGGCGGCAGTCACGTGGACTTCGACATGGAGTGCCTCGTATGCCGGGTTGGCAACAGGCAGGTTTAACAGCATTAACGGAATTAACAGACTTTCGGTTAACGCTGTTAATTTTGTGTTGGTTTGCCGGCATGGATCGCCGCCGCAACCCGTTCGTTCCCGGGGCCGGACTTCAGCCGCCGGAGCTGGCCGGACGCGGTCGCCTTCTTGCGGATGCCTCCATCGACATGGATCGCGTGCTGGACGG
>JAKZYK010000293.1:0-17548 GCA_047514485.1 Gammaproteobacteria bacterium | reverse complement strand
GGTAGCGAGGCGCAGGGGTGAAGCGATCGGACAAGAACCTCATCGTCGGTCTCGACATCGGAACGTCGAAGGTGTCCGCCATCGTCGGCGAGATCGTCGACGGCGACGGTATCGAGGTGATCGGGATGGGTATTCACCCCTCGCGCGGATTGAAGAGGGGAGTGGTGGTGAACATCGAGTCCACCGTGCAGTCGATTCGGCGCGCGGTGGAAGAGGCGGAGCTGATGTCAGGATGCCAGATCCATTCGGTGTTTACCGGAATCGCGGGCAGCCACATCCGCAGCCTCAACTCCCACGGCGTCGTGCCGATCCGTGACAAAGAAGTGACGCAGGGCGACGTGAGCCGGGTCATCGATGCCGCGCGGGCCGTCGCGATTCCGTCCGATCAGCAGATCCTCCACACCCTCCCGCAGGAATACATCATCGATGGTCAAGAAGGGATTCGGGAGCCGACCGGCATGTCGGGGGTGCGTCTGGAGTTGAAGGTCCACATGGTGACCGGAGCGGTCAGCGCAGCCCAGAACATCACCAAATGCGTGCGCCGCTGCGGCCTCGAGGTCGATGACGTCATCCTCGAGCAACTGGCGTCGAGCGAGGCGGTGCTGCTCGAGGACGAGAAGGATCTCGGCGTCTGCCTCGTCGACATCGGTGGCGGCACCACCGATATCGCGGTGTTCAAAGACGGTGCGATTCGGCATACCGCGGTCATCCCCATCGCCGGGGATCATGTCACCAACGACATCGCGGTGGCCTTGCGGACGCCGACCCAGTACGCCGAAGAGATCAAGATCAGGCACGCGTGCGCGCTCGCGAAGCTCGCGGCGCCCAACGAAACCATCGAGGTGCCGAGCGTGGGCGATCGACCTCCGCGCCGGCTCGCGCGACAGATCCTCGGCGAGGTCGTCGAGCCGCGCTACGAAGAGTTGCTCGTCCTCATTCAGGCGGAGCTTCGTCGTAGCGGATACGAGGATCTGGTCGCGGCCGGCATGGTGCTCACCGGCGGCAGCTCGAAGATGGAAGGATTGATCGGGCTGGCCGAAGAGATTCTGCACATGCCGGTGCGGCTCGGCGTTCCGCACGCAATTGCCGGCCTCACCGACATGGTTCGTAACCCAATCCACTCCACCGGTGTGGGCTTGCTTCAATTCGGTCTCAAGCACGGTGTGCACCGCATACCGGCGGATTCCGAAGGCGGGGGTTTCACGGCAGTCCTGAGACGGATGAAGAGTTGGTTCGAAGGCAATTTCTAGGCGAGAGGGCTGCCGGCGCCGGCGGCGGGCCCGCCGGGGATCATCGCCTTCTCCATGCATCGTGAGACGTATACATAGACGTAGTACATAGAGGAGAGCCTGCAATGACATTCGAGCTGGTCGAGAATTCAAGCAGCGCGGTGATTCGCGTGATCGGGGTCGGCGGTGGTGGAGGCAACGCCGTCGAACACATGGTGGCGAGCGAGATCGAGGGTGTCGAGTTCGTCTGCGTCAATACGGATTCCCAGGCATTGAAAAACGTCTCTGCCCGCACCGTTCTGCAGTTGGGCACCAACGTCACCAAGGGACTCGGTGCCGGCGCCAATCCCGAAGTCGGCCGCCAGGCGGCACTGGAGGATCGCGAGCGCCTAGTCGATCTCCTCGACGGCTGCGACATGGTGTTCATCACCGCGGGCATGGGCGGGGGGACTGGCACCGGTGCGTCGCCGGTCATCGCGCAGATCGCGCGCGAGATGGGGATCCTGACGGTTGCCGTCGTCACCAAGCCGTTCCCCTTCGAGCTCAAGCGCCGGATGGCGATTGCGCAGGAGGGGATCGCGGAGTTGAGCGAGCACGTGGATTCTCTCATTACCATCCCCAACGAGAAGCTGTTGAGCGTGCTCGGCGATCGGGTCACGCTCAAGGAGGCTTTCGCGGCGGCGAACGACGTCCTGCTCGGCGCGGTGCAGGGGATCGCCGAGCTCATCACCCGCCCCGGCATGATCAACGTCGACTTCGCGGACGTTCGTACCGTGATGTCGGAGAAAGGCCGGGCGATGATGGGGTCGGGCCGAGGATCGGGCGAGGGTGGCGCCAAGGCTGCGGCCGAGACCGCCATGCGCTGCCCCCTCCTCGAAGACGTCAATCTGAACGGCGCGCGCGGGATTCTCGTCAACATCACGGCCAAGTCGGATCTCGGGATGCACGAGTTCCACTCGGTTGGTGCTTCGATCGGCGAATTCGCATCGGAGAACGCCCTGGTTGTCATCGGGACTGCGCTCGACGAGTCAGTCGGCGACGAGGTCCGGGTCACCGTCGTCGCGACCGGCCTCGGCCAACCCGAGGAGCCATCTGCCAAGCAGAAGGTACGACTCATCAGTACGGAGCCGGCGCCGGCAAACGCCACGGCCGGCGACGCATCGGGGAGCGACTATCGCCGTTACGAAGTGCCGACGATCATTCGCAAGCAACCGGGCAGGGCGGAGCCCATCCAGATGTTCGAGGAAGACACCGACTATCAAAAGATCCCGGTTTTCCTGCGTCGGCAGAAGGACTGAAGATCCCTGCCCGGTGCGGCGCGGAAGCGATGAGTCCAGAGGCGATTCGAAGGGCTCCGTGAGCGTGTCGTGCCGGGCGGAATTTTATGTTAGCGTCGGACACCACAAGCGAGAGGCTTCCATTGTGAGCTTCCCCCCCCGGCGTGAGTTCCCGCGGAGCCGGGATTGCATGGTGAAATGTTGAGAGGGACCTCATCACAATGAATCAACAGGGGAAGCGGACACGATGATCAGGCAGTGCACGTTAAAGAATGTTATCAGGGCGTCGGGCGTCGGACTGCACAGTGGCCGGAAGGTCTACCTCTCACTCAGACCCGCTCCGGCGAATACAGGGATCATTTTCCGGAGAGTCGATCTGGATGACGTGGTCGAGATCAAGGCGTGTCCCGAGAACGTCGGGGACACGACGCTCTCCACCACGCTGAGCCGCGGTAACGTTTGCGTGTCCACCGTCGAGCACTTGCTCTCGGCGATGGCGGGGCTTGGCATCGACAACGCGTACGTGGACGTGAGCGCGCCGGAAGTGCCGATCATGGACGGCAGCGCGGGTCCGTTCGTCTTCCTGATACAGTCGGCCGGCATCGAGCAGCAGAACGCTCCGAAGCAGTTCATCCGGATCAAGAAACCGGTGGCCGTTGAGGATGGGAACAAGTGGGCGCGCTTCGAGCCCTTCGAGGGATTCAAAGTCTCGTTCTCGATCGAGTTCGACCATCCTGCCTTCCACCAGAGCGTGAACAAGGCGACGGTGGATTTTTCGACCACCTCGTTCGTGAAGGAAGTCAGCCGGGCGCGGACGTTCGGTTTCATGCGCGATCTCGAGCGCCTGCGCGAGAACAACCTCGCCCTCGGCGGCACCCTCGACAACGCCATCATCATCGACGATTACCGTGTGCTCAACGAGGACGGACTGCGGTACGAAGACGAGTTCGTCAAGCACAAGGTGCTGGACGCTATCGGTGATCTGTACCTGCTCGGCCACAGCCTGATCGGGTTCTTCAACGGCCACAAATCCGGTCACAAGCTCAACAACAAGCTGTTGAAGGCGTTGGTCGCCGACAAGAGTGCCTGGGAGATAGCCACGTTCGACGATCAGGTCGATGTGCCCATCATCTACATGCAACCGGTCACGGCGGCATGACCTGAGCGGAAGACCCGCATTGCTGCGGCAGTTACCGCAACGGCTCTTCGACGAGGGAGAATCCGGCCCGTGTACCGGGCCGGGCCGGGCGTGTCTTCCCCGCTGGATTTTGCCGATTGGCCTTCGGTCCATCCGTGGCAGCACGTCTCTCAAATCGCCAGCCGTGGAGGATCGCCTCCGCGGCGCGGCGCAAGGGTTCAAACATGGCCGGTGACGGGCGGAGTGATCCGAGTGGGGCCGCCCCGATATTCAGCGCGCCGGACGGACCCGAATCTCGAGCCGGTCGAGGTCCTTGCGGCCGAGCAAGCGAGCGGCGTGAGCGACGATCCGTGGCGCCAGGAAGCGCAGGCGTGCGCTTCGGACCGCGGAGTCGACGATGACGACGATGGCGCCGTCCTCGATCGCGGCGACCCGGAGGCTTTCGGCCCCGGGCATGTCGAGGTAGCCTTTGAGAGACTTTTCGTAGCGCCTGAGTTCGTCCGCTCGCCGTACCAGTGTTCCGAGGACAGACGTATCATCCGCGACGACGGAGCGAATCGTCTTCCATGGTCGGGAGCGTTTGGAACGAGACACGGCTTTTTGGACTGGACAGGGACCGCACACAGGCTAGATGGAAATACCACTCATCGCAAAGTCATTGCACAGGCGATCAAGTGCATGATGATCAAGACGCTGTTCAACAGGGTCGTCGGCACTCGCAATGACCGGCAGTTGCGACGGATGCATGGCTCCGTCAAGCGTATCAACGTGTTGGAATCGGCGCTCGCCGCGCTCCCCGACGAAGAGCTTCGCGCGCGAACCGAGACTCTTCGCACCAGGGTCGGTGGCGGAGAGTCGCTCGAATCGGTCCTCCCCGAAGCGTTCGCGGTGGTGCGCGAGGCGGGCCGGCGCACTCTCGAGATGCGTCATTTCGATGTTCAGTTGCTCGGCGGCATCGCGCTCCACGAGGGCCATATCGCGGAGATGCGTACCGGAGAGGGCAAGACCCTCGTGGCCACCCTCCCTGCCTATCTGAACGCACTCACCGGCCGCGGCGTGCACATCGTCACTGTGAACGACTACCTCGCGAAGCGCGATGCGCAGTGGATGGGCGCGATCTACGAGTTTCTCGGCATGCGGACCGGTGTCGTCGTTCCGGGAATGAATCCGCGGGACAAGCGCGATGCCTATACCGCGGACGTCGTCTTCGCGACGAACAACGAACTCGGATTCGATTATCTGCGCGACAACATGGCGTTCAGCAACGCCGACAAGATGCAACGCGAGCTCGCCTTCGCGATCGTCGACGAGGTCGACTCGATCCTCATCGACGAGGCCCGTACCCCGCTCATCATCTCCGGGCCGACCGACGAGAGCTCCGAGCTGTATCTGCGCATCAATCAGGTCATCCCCGGGCTCGAGCGTCAAGCCGAGGAAGACGGTCCGGGCGACTACTCGGTCGACGAGAAGGCGAAGCAGGTCCATCTGACCGAAGACGGACACGAGAAGGTCGAAGCGCTCCTCGCCGAGGCCGGCATCCTTCCCGATGGCCAGAGTCTCTACGATCCGACCAACATCATCCTGGTGCACCATCTCAACGCCGGACTGCGCGCGCACGCGCTGTTCCAGCGAAACGTCGAGTACATCGTGCGTGACGGGGAGATCGTGATCGTCGACGAGTTCACCGGACGCACGATGCCGGGCCGACGCTGGTCGGAGGGTCTGCACCAAGCGATCGAGGCCAAGGAAGGGGTGGCGATTCAGAACGAGAATCAGACCCTCGCATCGATCACCTTCCAGAATTACTTCCGGCTGTACGACAAGCTCGCGGGCATGACCGGCACCGCGGATACCGAGGCCGCGGAGTTCCAGCAGATCTACGGCCTCGAGGTCATTGTCGTTCCCACCCATCTCGACATGATCCGCGATGACATGGCCGATCTCGTCTTCCTCACGCAGGAAGAGAAGTTCGAAGCGGTTCTGGAGGATATCCGGGATTGCACGTCCCGAAAGCAGCCGGTTCTGGTCGGCACGACATCGATCGAAACCTCAGAGCTGCTTTCGCGCATGCTCCACGGCGCCGGGGTCGCGCACGAGGTGCTGAACGCGAAGCAGCATGCACGCGAAGCGGCGATCGTCGCACAGGCGGGAAGTCCGGGAGCGGTGACCATCGCGACCAACATGGCCGGCCGCGGGACGGATATCGTGCTCGGCGGCAACCTCGTCGCAGAGCTCGAAGAGCTGTCGCAGAGCGGCGCGGACGAAGCGGAGATCGAGGCGGCACGGGCGGCGTGGCGCGTGCGTCATGAGGCCGTGGTTGCGGCCGGCGGGCTTCACATCATCGGTACCGAGCGCCACGAGTCGCGGCGCATTGACAATCAGCTTCGCGGCCGTTCCGGGCGGCAGGGCGATCCGGGGTCGAGCCGGTTCTACCTCTCCCTGAAAGACGATCTGATGCGGCGGTTCGCGTCGGAGCGCGTCGGCGGGATCATGCAGAAGCTCGGGATGGAGCACGGCGAGGCGATCGAGCACCGCTGGGTGACGAAGGCGATCGAAAACGCTCAGCGCAAGGTCGAAGCTTACAACTTCGACATCCGCAAGCAGCTCCTCGAATACGACGACGTGGCCAACGACCAGCGCCGGGAGATCTATACGCTGCGCAACGAGTTGATGGAGACCGACGATGTCTCCGCCCAGATCGACGCGCTGCGTGCGGATACCGTGAGCGAGGTCATCAACGCGTTTATTCCTCCCGAGAGCCTCGACGAGCTGTGGGACATCCCCGGGCTCGAGGCGGCTCTGGAGAACGAATTCGCGGCGAAGCTTCCGGTAGGCCAGTGGCTGGAGGATGAAGACGAGCTGCACGAGGAGCCGCTGCGCGCGCGCATCCTCGACGCGATCGTCGCGCAGTACCAGGCCAAGGAAGAGTACGCCGGCTCCGAAGTGATGCGGCATTTCGAGAAGGCGGTCACGCTCCAGCTCCTCGATCAGTGCTGGAAGGAACACCTCGCGTCGATGGACTATCTCCGCCAGAGCATCGGGTTGCGAGGCTATGCCCAGAAGAATCCGAAACAGGAGTACAAGCGCGAAGCATTCGAGATGTTTCAGGCGCTGACCGGCCGGATCAAGACCGAAGTCGTCGGTCTGCTGTCGAAGGTCCAGGTGCGGGCCGAGGAGGACGTCGAGGCGGTCGAGGCGCGCCGCCGCCGGAGCGCACCGGTCCAGGCCTTCCACTCCTCCCCGCCCGAGCCGATGGGCGAGGCGCTCGCGGCGCCGCCGCGGGCGGATCTCGAGGAGGTGCCTGATATGGTGCCCGATATGGTGATGCAACCGATGCGGGCCGCGGGCGGCGGTATGGCGCGCCGGCTTCCCGCGGAGTCCGTGCCGGCTCCGGACCATCGTCACCGGTCCGGAGCAGATGACGCCGGGTCGCATCGGTCTCCTTCGGAGAGCCGCTCTCCATATGTTCGCGGAGGGCGCAAGGTCGGCCGAAACGAGGCCTGTCCATGCGGCTCTGGGAAGAAGTACAAACAGTGCCATGGCCGGTTGAAGTGAGGAGGGCGCTCAGATGCCCGTAGGGTTGAAGGCACCCGAGTCGCTCGTCGCGGTGGCAGGTGTGCGGATCGCCACTGCAGCGCTCGGCGGTCGCAGTAAGCCACGCGACGACCTGACCCTGTTCGAGCTCGCCGCCGGCACGTCATGCGCGGCGACATTTACCCGCAACGCGTTCTGCGCCGCACCGGTCACCGTCGCGCGCGAGCACCTTGGTCGGGCGGCGCCACGCTATCTGCTCGTCAATGCCGGGAACGCGAATGCAGGGACTGGCGCGCGCGGGATCGAAGACGCGAAACGGTGCTGCGCGATCGTTTCCGAGACCACTGGTGCGCCGGTCGAGAGCATCCTGCCGTTCTCCACCGGCGTCATCGGCGAGCCCCTGTCGATCGAGCGGTTCGAGCACGCGGTTCCGATCGCGGCCGGGCGATTGAGCGAAGACGGCTGGCTCGATGCGGCGGCGGCCATCGCAACGACCGACATCGTTCCCAAGGGCGCATCTCGATCCATCAATCTTGGCGGCCGACCGGCGGCGGTCACCGGGGTCGCCAAGGGCTCGGGCATGATTCGCCCGGACATGGCCACGATGCTGGCGTTCATCGCCACCGATGCCGCCGTTGCGCCGGGCGCGCTGCGCTCGATGGTGAGCGACGCGGTGGAGGCGAGCTTCAACCGCATCACTGTCGACGGCGATACGTCGACGAACGATGCGTGTGTGCTGGTCGCGACGGGGACGCTGGGCAATCCACCGGTCGGTGCGGGTACGCCGGAGTTCCTGGCGTTGGCCGAGGCAGTCGGCGATGTTGCGCGCGAGCTCGCCCACTCCATCGTGCGAGACGGGGAAGGCGCGACAAAGTTCGTCACGGTGGAGGTGGTCGAAGGGGGCGATCGCTCCGAGTGTCTCGCTGTCGCCTATACCGTCGCCCACTCGCCGCTCGTGAAGACCGCGCTCTACGCAAGCGATGCGAACTGGGGGCGAATTCTCGCCGCGGTGGGTCGTGCCGGCCTCGCTGATCTCGACCTCGCCCGGATCCGAATCTGGCTCAACGGGGTGTGTATCGTGAGCGGCGGCGGACGCGACCCCGCTTACACCGAGGCCGCCGGCACCGAGGCGGTCTCCTGCGACGAAATCGTCATTCGCATCGCACTCGGCCGCGGTCGGGTCGAGGACCGGGTGTGGACGTGCGATCTCTCGCATCAGTACGTCACCATCAACGCCGAGTACAGGACCTGACGCGAGATACGCGTTCGCAGATGTGCTTCACGGCGCAGTGTGGGTGGCTTCGCTTGTTCCTTTGCCTTGTCCCTACGCTCTTCTCCTGTCCACGAACCACCGGCGTGCAGGCGCGCCGCGGTGGGAGGTCCCTCGGTTTGTGACCAGATGGGAAATACGATCTGGATACGGTGCGTGTTCAACTGCATGCTCGCAGGTCCGGGGCGAGGCCCCGCCAGTAAGCATCGTGTGCCCGACGGCGTTTGAGTGAATCATGTCCGGCCGGCAGATCCATGTCGTCGCGGGGGTGCTGTTCGATGCCGCGGGCCGGGTGCTGGTGGCGCGGCGCCCAAGGGGGACGCACCTCGAGGGCCTGTGGGAGTTTCCCGGCGGAAAGCTCATGCCGGGTGAATCCCGCGAGACCGGACTCGCGCGCGAGCTCGCCGAGGAGCTCGGGGTCCGCGTCCTTGCTGCCCATCCGCTCATATGGGTCGAGCACCGCTATCCGGATCGCGACATCGTGCTCGACGTGTGGAGGGTCGAGTTGTACTCAGGCGATCCGCACGGCCGAGAAGGCCAGCCGGTCGAGTGGCGGGATGTCCGGAGTCTCGATCCGGCGGATTTTCCGCCCGCCGACGCACCGGTGCTCGCCGCCTTGCGGTTGCCTCGGCGCTACCTCGTCACCCCCGAGCCGGGCCGCGATTGGAGCGTATTCCTCGATCGGCTCACCGCCAGGGTCGCCCAAGGGTTCGATCTGATCCAGCTCCGCGCGAAGTCACTTGACCAGCCGGCTCTTGTCGAGCTCGGCGGCCGGGCCGCCGAGATCTGCCGGCGCGGCGGCGCGAAGCTGCTCGTGAACGCAGACCTGGGGGTCGCGCGGCGCTGCGGCGCCGATGGCGTCCATCTCACCAGCCGGAGATTGGCCCGTATTGTTCGCCAGCAGTCTGCGATGGACGGCGATCCCCCTGCGATGCCTGGAGGTACTCCCTCCGGTCCGCATGCCCCGGCGCCCCAGCGTGCTGCCGTCCTTGCCCCGGCGACCGGTGAGGGATCCAGGATGGATCGCTCCGGCGAGGCGCAGGACAGACGGCTCTTCCTGACCGGAGCGTCGTGTCACGACGCGGGCGATCTCGAGCGGGCGCTGGCCGCGGGCTGCGACTTCGCGGTTCTGGGACCGGTACGGGAGACCGCGACTCACCCGGGCGCCCCTGTGCTCCATTGGAGCGGCTTCGAGCGTTTGGCGCGGGGTGCGGGAATGCCGCTGTTCGCGATCGGGGGTCTGAGAGACGATGACATCGCCACCGCCTCGAGAAGCGGCGGACAGGGCGTCGCCGCGATCCGGGCGTTCTGGGGAGCGGTTTGAGCCGCGCCGTTGCAGTCCTCAGGTCCGCAGGAGGACCGAGCCGCGGCGGCGTGGATCGTGTGTTCCCGAGAGGGGAGATCGAGCCGCGACGGCGTGGTCAGCGTTCCAGGTGCTGGAGTTTTCCCTCGACGTTCTCCCACTCCTCGGCGTCGCCGGGCGCGGCCTTCATCTCGGTGAGCACCGGCCACTCCAGCGAGAGCTCGGCGTTCAGCGGCAACCATTCCTGCTGATCGTCGGTGAGGTCGTCCTCGGAGAGGATCGCCTCGACCGGGCACTCGGGCTCGCACAGCGTGCAGTCGATGCACTCCTCCGGATCGATGACCAGCATGTTGGGGCCTTCGTGGAAGCAATCGACCGGGCATACCTCGACACAGTCCGTGTATTTGCACTTGATGCACTTGTCGATGACGACGAAAGTCATGAGTTCACGTTCCTCGAACTGTGGGTCAATCCGGCCGCGGATGATACGCCGCGACTCTCCGCTTTTCGAGAGGAAGAGGAATCGAGCGTTGGTAATAGCTCGGTTTCAATGCTTCCTTGCAGGTTAGCCGAAGGTGTAACCCGACATCGCACCGCGGGAGCAAGGCCCAACCTGTTCGATACCTGTAGCGGGGAGGGGAGCAAAAGCCACTCTGTTCGATTCCGGCGACTATTTCAGCGACTTCAGCCGGTAGAGCGCGTCGAGAGCTTCCCGGGGGGACAGCGAGTCGGGGTCGATCGCATCGAGCGCCTCCAGGACCTTCGCGCCGCCCGGCGCAGGTGGCGCCGGGTCGAACAGTCCGAGCTGCGCGGAGGGAGGCTCGGTGAGGCTCGCGCGCGGTGCGTTCTCGAGTGTGTCGAGAATCTCCCGCGCCCGGGTGATGACCTCGTTCGGGATCCCCGCCAGCGCCGCGACTGCAATACCGTAGCTGCGGTCCGCCGGGCCGTCCTTTACCTGGTGCATGAAGATGATCTGCTCACCGTGCTCGATGGCGTCGAGGTGGACATTGGCGACGCTGTCGGCGTGGCGGGACAGCTCCGTGAGCTCGAAGTAGTGGGTTGCGAACAGGGTGAATGAGCGGGTTCGATGCGCGAGCTCGCGCGCACAGGCCCAGGCGAGGGCGAGACCGTCGTAGGTGCTCGTCCCGCGGCCGATTTCGTCGACGAGTACCAGGCTCCGGGGGGTGGCGCTGTTGAGGATCCGCGCCATCTCCGTCATCTCCACCATGAAGGTGGAGCGGCCTCCGGCGAGGTCGTCGCCGGCGCCGATGCGGGTGAAGATCCGGTCGATGGGGCCGATCCGCGCCGACGCGGCAGGAACGAAGCTCCCCGCGTACGCGAGCACCGCGATGAGCGCGGTCTGGCGCATCAACGTCGATTTGCCGCCCATGTTCGGTCCCGTCACGACGAGCATGCGCCGCGAGTCGTCGAGGTCGATGTCATTGGGGATGAACGGCTGCTTCGAGGCGTATTCGACCACCGGGTGGCGGCCGGACTCGATGTGGATGCCGGGCCGATCGTCGAGTCGTGGCGCCCGGTAGTCGAGCGACTCGGCACGTTCGGCGAAATTGCAGAGCACGTCGAGTTCCGCGATCGCCTGGGCGCAGAGCTGCAGATCGGCGAGTTCCCCGGCGAGCCGCGCCACGAGCTCGTCGTAGAGCGCCTTCTCGCGCCCGAGCGCACGCTCGCGCGCCCCGAGCACGCGATTCTCGAACTGTTTGAGCTCGGGGGTGATGTAGCGCTCGGCGCCCTTCAGGGTCTGGCGCCGGATGTAGTCGGGCGGCGCTCGTTCGCTCTGTGCCTTCGAGAGCTCGATGTAGTAGCCGTGCACCCGGTTGTACCCGACCCTCAGATTCGTCACCCCAGTACGTTCGCGTTCGCGCGCCTCGAGCGCCTCGAGGAAGGCGTCCGCGTCGGTGGACAGACGACGCAGCTCGTCGAGCTCGGCGTCGTAGCCGGCGGCGAGCACCCCGCCGTCGCGGATGAGCACCGGCGGCGTCTCGACCACGGCGCGGTCGAGCAGCGCCGCAATCTCGGGAAACTCGCGGCTCGCGCCAGTCAGCTCGTGGATGCGCGGGCTGTCGGCGCCGGCGACCGCCTCTCGTAGCCGCGGTACGGTATGCAGAGCGCTGCGAAGCTGCGCCAGATCACGCGGGCGCGCCGTCGCGAGGCCGATGCGCGACAGGATGCGTTCGATGTCTCCGACGTCGTCGAGCAGCACGTGGATGGGCTCATGAACGCCGTGCTCGATCAGGACGCCAGTCGCATGCAGACGTTTCGCGAGCTCTTCGTGGTCGCAGATGGGACGGGTCAGCCACCTGCGCAGCAGCCGGCTCCCCATCGGAGTAGCCGCGCGGTCCATGACCGCGGCAAGCGTCGCCGAGTCGTCGCCCGACAGCGCGTGGGTGATCTCGAGGTTGCGGCGCGTCGTGGCGTCGAGGATCAGTGCGTCGTCATGACGCTCGAAGCGCACCGTGGTCACGTGCGGGAGCGAGCCGCATTGCGTATCGCGGGCGTAGACGATCAGCGCGCCGGCTGCGCCGACCGCGAGCGGATGATCCTCGAGCTCGAACGGTGAGAGATCGCGGGTCGCGAGCTGCTCGATGAGGATTCGCCGGGCCGATACCGGGTCGAAATGCCACGGCGGGATCCGCCGCAGCGCCGGGTGCTCGCGCACAGAGGCGAGCGCCGGCGCGTCCTCGCAGAGGAGGACCTCGGCCGGACCGAGCCGTTCGATCTCGGCTTGAGCGCTCTCCGCGTCGCCGGCCTCGGTGCAGGTGAATCTGCCGCTCGAGAGCTCCAACCCCGCGATGCCCCAGCGTCCCGCGGCGCAGTGGACCGCGACGAGCAAGTTGTCGCGGCGATCCTCGAGCAGGTATTCGTCGGTCAGCGTCCCCGGGGTGATGATGCGGGTGACCTGCCGCTCGACCGGGCCGCGCGACGCCGCCGGATCGCCGATCTGTTCGCAGACCGCGGCCGATTCCCCCTTGCGCACGAGCTTCGCGAGATACGACTCGACCGAATGCGCCGGCACCCCCGCCATCGGGATCGGGGCACCGCCCGACCGCCCGCGGGAGGTGAGCGCGATGTCGAGCAGCCTCGAGGCGCGGCGGGCGTCGTCGAAGAACAGCTCGTAGAAATCTCCCATCCGATAGAAGAGCAGGGTATCGGGATGCTCTGCCTTGATGCGCAGATACTGCGCCATGACCGGGGTGCTCTTGCTCGTGGGGGCAGCAGTCACGGACATCACTGGCGAGGGCAATGGTTCGGGGGCTACGAGTCCGAAAGCATCCCACGATGAGGTTTCCCGCGCTATCCGATATCCGCGCCGAGCGTATCGAGCGCCCTGGGTTCGAGCCGCCGAGACTTGGAAGCGGCGCCGGCCGGCCCCATATCCGCCCATCGGCAACTCGGCGAACGGCGTATGAAGGAGATTGCGTGATGGATGAGGCACAGACGAAAGAGACCCAGACGAAAGAGACCCACGGATTCCAGACCGAGGTCCGAAAGCTGCTGGATTTGATGATCCATTCGCTCTACAGCAACAAGGAAATCTTTCTTCGGGAGCTGATCTCCAATGCGTCCGACGCGGCGGACAACCTCCGGTTCGAGGCGCTGTCCGACGACGGGCTGTATGAAGGTGACGGTGATCTCAAGGTCCGCGTATCGTTTGACTCCGATGTCCGTACGATCTCGGTTCGGGACAACGGAGTCGGCATGACCCGCGAGGAGATCGCCGGCCAACTCGGAACCATCGCCCGTTCCGGCACCCGTCAGTTCTTCGAATCCCTGACCGGCGACAGCGCGCAGGACACGCAGCTCATCGGACAGTTCGGCGTCGGGTTCTATTCGAGCTTCATCGTCGCCGACCACGTCACCGTCACCTCGCGCCGCGCCGGCCGGCCCGCGGCGGAAGGCGTGCGCTGGGAGTCGAGCGGCGAGGGCGAGTTCACCGTCGAGACCATCGATGTCGAGCCGCGGGGCACCGAGGTCGTGCTGCACCTTCGCGACGGCGAGGACGAGTTCCTCGACCGCTATCGCCTGCGGAGTATCGTGCACAAGTACTCCGATCACGTCTCGATCCCGATCCTGATGCCGGGAGAAGGCAAGGACAAGGACGAGGACAAGGACGAGGACAAGGACGAGGAGACGATCAACACCGCCACCGCACTGTGGACGCGGAGCAAGAGCGAACTCGGCGACGACGACTACAAGGGTTTCTACAAGCACGTCGCGCATGATTTCGACGATCCCCTCGCATGGGTTCACAGCCGGGTCGAAGGAAACCTCGAATACAGCATGCTGCTGTTCATTCCAGCGCGCGTCCCGTTCGATCTGTGGGATCGCAACGTCCGCCGCGGTGTGAAGCTCTACGTCCGGCGGGTGTTCATCATGGACGACGCGGAGCACCTCATGCCGGCGTATCTGCGGTTCGTGCGCGGGGTGATCGATTCGGCGGATCTCCCGCTCAACATCTCCCGGGAGATCCTGCAGGAGAGCCGGCAGATCCAGTCGATCCGCACCGGCTCGGTGAAGCGGGTACTCGACCTGCTCGACGGGATCGCCAAGGACGATCCGGACAAGTACGCGACGTTCTGGGAGCACTTCGGCCGGGTGCTGAAAGAAGGCGTGGTCGAGGACGACAGGAACCGGGAGCGGATCGCGAAGCTGTTGCGGTTCGCATCGACCCACGATGCCGGCGATGCGCAGACCGTCTCCCTCGACGACTACGTCGCCCGGATGAAGGATGGGCAGAAGGGCATCTACTACATCACCGCCGATGGATACCGCACCGCGCGCAACAGCCCCCACCTCGAAGTATTCGACAAGCACGGCCTGGAGGTGCTGCTGCTCGCCGATTCGATCGACGAGTGGCTCGTCATGCATCTCACGGAATACGACGAAAATCCGCTTACATCGGTCATGAAGGGCGAGCTTGATCTCGGTGAGGTCGCGGCCGAAGACGATGCGCCGGAAGACGAGACGGAAAGCGACCATGCACCGGTGCTGGAGCGGTTCCGGGAGGCGCTCTCCGAGCGCGTCAAGGACGTGCGCGTGACCCGCCGGCTCTCGACCTCGCCGGCGTGTCTGGTCAGCGAGGATTACGAGCTCAGCCGCCATCTCGAGCGGATCCTCGACGCGGCGGGACAGAAGGTCGACACGACCAGACCCATCCTGGAGATCAACCCCGACCACCCGATGGTCGCGAGGCTCGCCGTGGAGACCGATCCGTCCCGGCGGCAGGACTGGGCACACCTGATCTTCGACCAGGCGCTGCTCAGCGAAGGCGGCAAGCTCGAGGATCCCGCCGCGTTCGTGCGGCGCATGAACGAGCTCATCGTCACCCTCGCGCAAGGCGGCGAGTCGAGACCGGTGCGCAAGCGCGCGAAGCGGGCGTCGAAGAAGGCTGCCAAAAAGAACGGCAAGAAGACTGCCGAACCGGATACCGGAGAGCAGTCCTCGGAAAGTGACTGACCACCGTGTCCTCGACACACGGTGATTTCGACGCGCAAGCGCGCGATGCGGTCGAGGAACTGCGCACCATCACCGATCTCGTGCGCTGGGGGGCGGCACGGCTCGACGATGCCCGCGTCGTGTTCGGCCATGGTACCGACAACTCCGTGGACGAGGCGCTGGTCCTGGTGTTGCACGCGGCCGGCTTGCGCCCCGGCTTGCCTGAATCGCTGTTCGCTTCGCGCCTGACCACAGCAGAGCGCCGTGCGGCAGTCGAGTTGATTGTGCGCCGGACCCGAGAGCGTGTTCCCGCCCCCTATCTGACGGGCCGGGCATGGTTCGCGGGCCTGGAGTTCGCGTGCGATGCGCGCGCCCTCGTGCCGAGGTCCCCAATCGCGGAATGGATCGAGCGTGGCTTCGAGCCCTGGCTCGATCCGGACTCGGTCGAGCGAGTGCTGGAGATCGGCACCGGTGGGGGAGCCATCGCGATAGCCTGCGCGTTGGCGTTTCCGAACGCGACGATCGACGCAGTCGACATCTCTGGTGCCGCGCTCTCGCTCGCAGGCGAGAACTGCGCCGCGCATGGCGTTGCCGACCGGGTGCAGCTCTCTATCTCGGACGTCTATTGCGGAGTACGCGGGCGCTACGACCTGATCGTCAGCAACCCTCCCTACGTCGATGCCGAGACGATGGCCTCGCTCGATCCGGAATATCGCCATGAGCCGCGGCTCGGGCTGGAGGCGGGCGCCGATGGCCTCGACTTCGTGCGACGAATCCTGGCCGGAGGGAGCGAACACCTCCGTCCCGGCGGCGTACTAGTGTGCGAAGTGGGCGCGTCCCGGACTGAGCTCGAGCACACCTTCCCCACGGCTGCGTTCACATGGCTCGATCTTTCGCGAGGCGGCGAAGGCGTCTGCTTGTTGTCGGCGGAGCAACTCGCGGAGTTCGAACACTGGTAGGCAAGCCGAATCGTCGCGCGCGCCGGTGTGCCGTAGAATCACGCGATGCCCGGAAACTCGATCGGCAAGTCGTTCCGCGTGACCACCTACGGCGAGAGCCACGGGACCGCGATCGGTTGCGTGATCGACGGCTGCCCGCCCGGCCTGGCGCTCAACGAGGACAACATTCAGCCCGATCTGGAGCGGCGCCGTCCGGGAAGGTCCCGCCACACCACGCAGCGCCGGGAGACCGATGCGGTGCGGATCCTCTCCGGCGTCTTCGAGGGCGCGACCACCGGCACTCCGATCCACCTGATGATCGAGAACGTCGATCAACGGCCCCGGGACTACACCAGGATCAAGGACGTGTACCGTCCCTCGCACGCGGACTACACCTATCACCACAAGTACGGGGTCCGCGACTACCGGGGCGGCGGGCGCTCATCGGCGCGCGAGACGGCGATGAGAGTGGCGGCGGGGGCCGTCGCGAGGAAGTATCTGCGCGAACGCGCGGGCATCGTGGTGCGCGGTTATCTCGCACAGCTCGGTCCGATCCGTCCGGCGGCGTTCGACTGGGATGAAGTCGAGTGCAACCCTTTCTTCTGCCCCGACCCCGGGGCCGCCGAGGAGATGGCGCGGTTCATGGACGCGCTCAGAAAGTCCGGTGATTCCATCGGCGCGCGTATCGACGTCGTAGCGAGTGGCGTGCCGCCGGGACTGGGCGAGCCGGTGTTCGACCGCCTCGACGCGGATCTCGCCCACGCCCTGATGAGCATCAACGCCGTCAAGGGGGTAGAGATCGGCGCGGGCTTTCGGGTGGTGGAGATGCGCGGAACCGAGAATCGTGACGAGATTACGCCCGAGGGTTTCCTTCAAAACAACGCAGGTGGGGTCCTCGGGGGGATCTCCTCCGGGCAGGACATCCGCGCGAGCATCGCGCTCAAACCGACCTCGAGCCTGCGGCTTCCCGGACGGAGCATCGACGCTGGAGGGAACCCGGTCGAAGTGGTCACGCACGGTCGTCACGACCCGTGCGTCGGGATCCGCGCAACCCCGATCGCAGAGGCGATGGTCGCCATCGTGCTGATGGACCACTATCTCAGGCACCGCGGGCAGAACGCGGATGTGGCCTCCACGGCCCCGATGGTTCCGCCTTCGGCGGATTGAGCGGCCCGGGTGGGGGCCGCGGCCGGGTAGTGGGATGGTCCGTCCCACACGTGCCAGACAGCCTCGATGGACCGGAATGAATGTGTCCGCCAAAGCGGGATCACACGACCGTCGTGGCAATGATGCGCTTGTCGGCGCGGTCAGAGGATATCGGCTGCCATCAGGCGACATCACCTGCTCTCCATGTCGAGTCTGGCGTGTCCCGCCTGTGCGGCTCGATCGCTTCATCCGCGACTTC
>JAKZYK010000292.1:0-2940 GCA_047514485.1 Gammaproteobacteria bacterium | reverse complement strand
TGTACGTGGACGAGGATTCCTGGCAAATCCTGCTCGCGGACATCTACGACAACCGCGATCAGCTCTGGCGGGTATCGGAAGGCCACGTCATCAACTACTACGAAAAGCCGCTGATCTGGCCAACGCTGGAGGTGCACACCGCTCTGCAGGCGGGACGCTACCTCGCCCTCGGGCTCGACAACGAGTTCCCGATGTGCACGTACGACGTCGGGGTCACGTCCCGGGACTTCACGCCGGCGGCCCTGCGCCGCGAGGGCCGGTGATGACCTTGGCGCCGGCCGGCTGACACCGCGGCCTCCTCAACGGATACCAGAGCAGACCGGCCCCGAGCCGCTCGGCATCCGGGACCGGCCGGCTTCGCTCAACAGGCCCTTGAAAACTCCGAGATTGACGCCACCGGAGGTCTCGGTTTTAGCGACTCAAAGGGGCAAGACCTTGGCTCGCGCTCTTCCCTCGTGCCTCTTCGCGGGCGCCGGTTCGCTCACGCTCATCCTCTGGCTGGGATTCCTCACGCCGCTCGGCGCGGGCGCCGAGCCGATAGCGGTCGAGATGCCGCTCGCGATCGAGTCGCTGCTGCTCGACGGGGCGGCGGCCGGCTCACGGCTGGTGGTGGTCGGCGAGCGCGGGCACATCCTGTTCTCCACCGACGGCGGCGCGAGCTGGACGCAGGCGAAGGTGCCCACCCGCGCCCTGCTTACCGCGGTGCACATGCACGACGAGGACACCGGCTGGGCGGTCGGGCATGACGCGGTGATCCTGCGCACCGGCGACGGCGGTGCGACGTGGAAGATGGTGCACCAGGCGCCGGAAGAGGAGCGCCCCCTGCTCGATGTCTGGTTCCGCGACGAGCACACCGGTTTCGCGGTCGGGGCCTACGGCTATTTTCTCGCCACCGAGGACGGCGGGGATACCTGGACCTCGCGCGCCGTCAGCGAGGACGACTTCCACTTGAACGCGCTGGTCCCGGCCGGATCGCAACGACCCGGAATGCAACGACCCGGAATGCAACGACTGTATATCGCGGCAGAGGCTGGGGTCGCATACCGCTCCGACGACGGCGGCGCAAGTTGGCGCGAGCTGCCCTCCCCTTACGCCGGCTCGTGGTTCGGCGCGCTCGCGCTCGGCTGGGACGAGGTGCTGCTGATGGGACTCAGGGGGCACCTGTTCCGCTCCGAGGACGCGGGTCAGACCTGGACGCAGGTGCCTACCAGTACCAACGCGACCCTGACCGCAGCCGTCCGGCAGCCATCCGGCCAGATATTGATCACCGGTCTGGAAGGGAGTGTGCTGACCAGCCGGGACGGCGGGCGCAGCGTGTCGACCCGGAGGCTGCCGTCTCGCGAGGGGATCTCGGCCGCGTTGCCGCTCGCGGACGGCGGCGTGCTGCTGATCGGCGAGTTCGGCGTGCGGCGTCTGACCCCGGATGAATAATCCACGTGTCGATCACACCATTATCGTCTTGGGGTCGTCCAAGACCAGCGCTATGGATTCCCGCTTCCGCGGGAATCCAGAAGTCGCGAGCGACACTTCGCGATTTTCCACGGCACTTCACGGCTAACGGCCTGATGCGCCGGGCATTCTTGTGACGGATCGCATCGAAAAACTGCTGTTCGCCCGCCGCCGCCTCGTGCTCGCGGCGTTCGTGCTCGTCACCGTGGCGATGGGGTGGCTCGCGACGGGGCTGCGGGTCGATGCCGGATTCACCAAGCTGGTGCCGCTCGAGCACGAGTACATGCGCACCTTCCTCGAGCATCGTGACGAGTTCGGCGGCGCGGACCGCGTGGTGATCGCGCTGGTGGCGCGCCGCGGCGACATGTTCACCCCGGAGTTCTTCGCCGCGCTGCGCGAGGTGACCGACGCGATGTTCTTCCTGCCCGGTGTCGACCGGACCCAGGTCTTCTCCGTCATCACTCCGAACGTGCGCTTCATCGAGGTGGTGGAGGACGGCATCAGCGCCGGCAACGTGGTGCCGGCGGACTTCGAGCCGACCGAGGCCGGCTTTGCGCGGGTGCGCGAGAACATCATCAAGGCCGGCATCGTCGGCCGCTTGGTGGCGAACGATTTCACTGGAGCGATCGTCGCCGCCAAGCTGCAGGAGTTTCATCCGAACACCGGCGAGCGGCTCGACTACATCGAGGTCGCGCGCGAGCTCGATCGTATCCGCCGCGCGGCGGGCGAGGGCTCCGGCGTGGACGTGCACGTGGACCTGCACGTCATCGGGTTCGCCAAGATGGTGGGAGACATCACGGCGGGCGCGCTCCGGGTCATGGCGTTCTTCGGGATCGCCTTCCTGATCACCGCCTTGTTCGTGTACGCCTACACCCGGTCGATCCGTTTGACCGCGCCGCCGCTGGCGTGCTCGCTGATCGCGGTGGTCTGGCAGCTCGGCGGGCTCACCGCGCTCGGCTTCGGCGTCGATCCGATGTCCATCCTGGTGCCGTTCCTCGTGTTCGCGATCGGGGTCAGCCACGGGGTACAGATGGTGAGCTCGGTACGCGCGGAGGTGGCCGGCGGCGCGAGCGGCCTCGATGCCGCACGGGCGAGCTTTCGCCGCCTGCTGCTGCCGGGTGCAGTGGCGCTCGCCTCCGACTCCGTAGGCTTCATCACCATCTCGTTCATCGAGGTGCAGGTCATTCAGGAGATCGCGATCACCGCGAGCCTCGGGGTCGCCGCGATCATTCTCACCAACCTGGCGCTGCTGCCGGTGCTGCTCTCGTACTTCGAGGCGGACGACGAGCAGAGGCGCGCCGCCCGCGCGCGCGACGAACTGCTACGGCCGATGTGGTCGCGGGTCGCGCGGGTGGCGCGCCGGGGTCCCGCCGCGGTGACGATCGGCGTGGCCGTGGTGCTGCTGGCGGCCGGCGCGCGCCATGCGACGCAGGTCCGGGTGGGCGACGAGCACCGGGGAGTGCCGGAGCTGCGCGCGGACTCCGTGTACAA
>JAKZYK010000291.1:0-4864 GCA_047514485.1 Gammaproteobacteria bacterium | reverse complement strand
GCGCTGGAGCGCCTCGACGAGCGCCGGGACCTGCGCCTCGGTACGGTAGAGCACGGCGAAATCGGAGAACGAGAAATCATGCCCTTCGACATCCGCGGAACGTCCACTGTCGATGGAGAAGAAGCTGTGCCCGCCGAGGGTGCGCTCCAGGGACTGAACGATGAATTCCGCCTCCGCCTTCTCGGTGGGCGCTTCATGGAGCGTGACGAGGTCGGGCGCATCTTCGACGACCGCGATGGAGCCCGACCCGGCAATCACCTGCGACGGGTTGCCGCCATCTCCGCGCTCTCGCGTCGTGATCCGCCGGGCGGAGCCCGACCCGGCAATCACCTGCGACGAGAGCGCGACGATGTTCCGATCGGAGCGATAGTTGCGGGTCAGCCGCACGACTTCGGTTCCCGGAAAGTCCCGCTGAAACTCCGAGAAGAAGCGTACGTCCGCGCCCCGGAAGCTGTAGATGGCCTGGTCGGGATCGCCGATGGCACAGATGTTGCCGTCCGGAGGAACGAGCTGCTTGATGAGCCGGACCTGCTGCTCGTCGACATCCTGGTATTCGTCGATCGAGACCCACCGACAGCGCTGCCGATAGTGCGCCCGGAGCGCAGGCATGGACTCCAGCGCATCCGCCGCCCGGATGACGAGATCGTCGAAATCACACAGGTTGCGGGCCTCCATTTCTCTGCGATACGCCTCGAACGCCTCGTTCGGATCCTCGTCCTCCGGTGATGTGCCCGTGCGCTTGGCGTGCGAGATGGCAGAAAGCTGCCCGCGAGCCTTCTTCTCGGAGACATCCAGCGCGTCCCTGAGCAATTGGATCCGCTCGGCATCCGATGCGATCCGAAAGCCGCGCTGCAAACCGGCCGCGTTGTGGTGCTCCTTCAGAATGTACAGGCCCAGGGAGTGAAACGTATGCAGCGCGACGTGCTCCCACGTATCCGGCAACAGAGTCCGCAAGCGGTCCCGCATCTCGCCCGCGGCTCTTCGCGTGAACGTGATGGCGAGACACCGGTCCGGGGGGACGGCATGGTTGGTGACGAGATGAGCGATACGATGGATCAGGGTCCTGGTCTTTCCGGACCCGGGGCCGGCCACGATGAGCAGCGGACCGGCGATGGTCTCGACGGCCCGGCGCTGATCGGCGTCGAGTCCGGCCAGGATATCGGTGGAGCAGTCGTCCGCTGTAGGGCGGCTGTCCGCTGTGGAGCGGCCGTCCGGTGTGGAGCGACCGCCCGGCGTGAAGCGGCCGTCCGGTGCAGCGCGCGCCGGGCCCCGGCGGCGCGGCGATGATGTTTGCGGCGATGGCTTCTTCGGAGGCGGGGGCGGAGACATTTCCGTTCGAGACGGGGGCGGCGACGTCCCCGTTCGAGACGGAGGCGAAGACGCCTCCGCCCGAGGCAGGGCCCACGACATCTCCGCTCGCCGCGATCCGACCGGGTTCCGTGCGCCCGCGTCCACGAATGAATGAGCAGACTCACCTTCGGCCGACGCCGCCGCCGGGCTGTCCTCCCGAAAGAGCGATGCTCCAAGGGTGTACTGGCGCAATTCGGCGTCATCGAACAGGCGAATCGTGCCGTACACGCCATCGTAGCCGGCGTGTCGGGTCACCTTCCGCTTTCGCAAGCGAGAAACCGCCTCGGTGACGAGAGACGACGCGGCAGGCTCGATGTCTTCGAGCGGGAGCGTATTGAGGAGCTGGAGCTCCGGTCCCAGTTGGCCCAGGAGGCTTTCGTAGTGCTGGGCGACCGTTTTGCTCTTCGGACCGACCTGATGGATTTCGGACAGAATCTCGGGCAGCGGGATCAGGCTCTGCATCGTGCCGGCGGTCTCGGGCGGCGTGGCCTCCTCGGCCCGGTCCGCGAGATCTTCGACCCGGTGCATGACGCCGACCGTCAGCGGCTTGCCGCACACCGGACACCGACCTTCATGCTCGCGGGTCTCGCCGGGAGAGAGACGGACCTGACAGTTGCGGTGACCGTCCAGATGATATTTGCCCTCTTCAGGAAAAAACTCCAGCGTGCCTTCATACCCCTGCCCCGTCTCCAATGCCCGGCGCAGGGCAAAGTAGTCCAGCTCGGTGTCGAAGACGCACACTTCCCGCCCCAGCTTCTCTGGTGAATGGGCATCCGAGTTGGACACCAGCCGAAAGCGATCCAGGGACGACACCCGCCAGTTCATCGGCGGATCCGATGACAGGCCGGTCTCGACCGCGAAGATATGCGGCGCAAGATCCCCGTAGCAGTCATCGATGGCGTCGAAGCCCGACTTCGAACCGAGGGCGGCGAACCAGGGGGTCCAGATATGGGCGGGAACGAGATAGGAACCAGGACCCGATTCCAGGGCGATCTCCAGCAAATGCCGTGAATCGAGCCCCAGGATCGGCCGTCCGTCCGAGTGCAGGTTGCCGATCCTGGACAGGCTGTCGACCACTCGATCCGTCGAGTCGAAATCCGGGGTGTAAATCAGGTGGTGAATTTTCCGGGTCTTGTCGAACTTCTTGTAGATGGTCGAGATCTCGACCGACAACATGAACCGGACCGCGGTACGCTGGCTCCGGCACGCGGGCGGCAGCCGCTCCTCGACGGCCTTTTCCAGATCGGACCGCAGGCGAAACAGTCCCGGCTCCGCGGGCACGAGCTTCTCTTTCAGCTCGGCCCTCCAGGCAGGATGGGTGAAATCGCCGGTGCCGACGATGCTGATGCCCTTCTTGCGAGCCCAGATGGCCAGATGCTCAAGATCGCAGTTCTTGCTGGTCGCGCGGGAGTATTTGGAATGAACGTGCAGATCAGCGTAGAAAGACATACGGCGGATTCCTTTCGGCTTCGCTCTGCGAGCTTCGGCCATGGCCGGGGCACCGCGCAACGGTCACCTCGTTTGGCGCCTCGTTCAACGTGAATCCCTCGTAGCCGCTCGCGGTCACTTCCTCGCACTTGCGAGCATAGGTCGGAACCCCCGGGTAGGGCATGAACACCCTGGGCTTGCCCGGGACGTTCGCGCCGAGGTACCACGAGTTGCACGATGGGTAGACGGTCCGGTTCGCGACGTCGTTGACGTGCGCGACCCAGGCGTCCTCGGCCTCGACCGTCGCCTCGACGGTCGGTCGCCCGCGCGCTCGCGCGTAGTCGAGCAGATCCGCGATCCAGTCCACATGCTGCTCGATCGTCGGCAGCATGTTGCTCAATACCGACGGGCTGCCGGGTCCGGTGATCGTGAACAGATTCGGGAACTCGGCCGACGCCAAGCCCAGGTACATGCGCGGCCCATCCTCCCACTTGTCCTTCAGGGCGCGGCCGCCCCGGCCACGAATGTCGATCCGGCGCAGCGCGCCGGTCATCGCGTCGAAGCCGGTCGCGAGGACCAGCACATCGAACTCATGGAGCGAGCCCGCGACGAGAAGCCCGGCCGGAACGATCCGCTCGATGGGCGAGCCGCTTACGTCGACCAGGGTGACGTTCGAGCGGTTGTAGGTCTCGAAGTAACTGATGTCGACGCACAACCGCTTGCAACCGAAGGTGGAGCGCGGAGTGAGGAGGCGCGCGACCTCCGGGTCCTCGACCACCTCGCGGATCTTGGCCCGGATGAACTCCGCCGCCATCTCGTTCGCCCCGTGATCGACGAGCAGGTCGGTGAACGCGCCCAGGAACCCGAGCCCGCCGCATGCCCACCTCGACTCGAACTCCTTGCGGCGCTCGTCCTCGCTCGTCTCCCGCGCCGCGGCGGGGTTCGGAAAGTGATCGATCCCGTTCCGGGTCGTCTTCGCGCGCGCCCGCATCTCGGCGTAGCTCGCCTTGACCTCGGCCTGCACGCCAGGGTCGAGGGGATGGTTGTGCGCGGGCACCGCGTAGTTGGGCGTGCGCTGGAAGACGAAGAGGTGCTCCGCCTGCTCGGCGATGATCGGGATCGACTGGATGGCCGACGAGCCGGTGCCGATGACGCCGACCCGCTGCCCGTGAAAGTCGACCGGCTCGTGCGGCCATGCGCCGGTGTGGTAACGCGCTCCCGCGAACGAGTCCAGACCTTCGATCCGCGGCGTGTTCGTCGTGGAGAGGCAGCCCGTCGCCATGATGCAGTACCGTGCACACACGCTGTCGCCGGTGCTCGTGCGAAGCACCCAGCGTCCGGCGCTCTCGTCGAATGCCGCGGCGAGCACCCGGACACCGAACCGGATGTCGTGCCGCAGATCGAACCGATCCGCGACGTGGTTCGCATAGCGCAGGATCTCAGGCTGCGCGGCGTAGCGCTCCGTCCATTCCCACTCCTGCTCCAGCGCGCCGTCGAACTGAAAGGAGTACTGCATGCTCTCGATGTCGCAGCGTGCGCCGGGATAGCGGTTCCAGTACCAGGTGCCCCCGACCCCGTGCGCCTGCTCCAGCACGCGGGCTGAGAACCCCAGCCCGCGCAGCCGGTACAGCATGTAGAGCCCCGCGAAGCCGGCCCCGACGATCACCGCGTCGAGCGGGTCGTCCCGTACCGCGCTTGGTGATGCAGAATCAGACATCCTTGTCCCTCGCCGTCGTCTCGGAAGGCTCTCACCTTGATTCGGACCGGGCATGCGCGTCAACACGCCCATGAACGCGCAGGCCTTGCCGCAGGACTCTTGCTGCAAACCGCGAAACCATGGTCCGAGGCGAGAGAGTACGGTGATCACGTTTCACACGCGGACCGGTGCATGCCCACCCGTTCGTACTATGTCTTGCACGAACGCGGACACTACAATCGAGCATACGCACCGCATTCCGTGCCGGAGCAGGCTATTGAACCTCGTCATTCTCGATCGGGACGGTGTCATCAACGAGGCGCTCCCGCGCCATGTGCGCTCCGTGGAGGACTGGCGGCCGATCCCCGGGAGCCTTGATGCGATCGCACG
>JAKZYK010000290.1:0-9254 GCA_047514485.1 Gammaproteobacteria bacterium | reverse complement strand
CCGGCAAGTGGTACGTGGAGCTGGGCAACGAGCAGTGGCGCTTGACCGCACCGGTGCGGATGCCCGTCTCCGCAGGCGAGCTTGTGCTCCACGCCCCGGTATCAGGGATGTCCCGGCGAGGCCTGACGAGGGAGGGGGTGTGATCCCGGCGTGTAGCGGTTCACCCCGCGTTTTGGAGCTCCTCGCGCATCACGCGGCGTAGCGTGTCTTCGAGCTCGCCGTTGGCGAGAGAGTCACGCAACGCTGGAGCCTGCTCGATCCCCCGGTCGAACGCGGTCGAGATCGACTCGTGCGTGGTGGTTGTCATCCGACGATGGCGTGATTCTTCGGAAGCTTCGGGGCGTAGCCCGACCCCGGGTCCGACATGCGGGTGAGCACGCTGCGATGGATGCGCGCACCTTGCGGGATCACGCGCCGCCGGCTGCCGCGGAACCGCCAGAATCCGTCGAAGGACTCGTGCATCGTCCCCAGCGGATCGCCCTGATGCCAGGGATGCTGCAGCGCCTCTTCGTCGAGACGCAGGCCGCACGCCCGCGCCTTGCCCAGCATCCACTGGAGCGCGAGGTTCGACAGCCCGCGCTCGTCGTACCAGCCCCCGACGTCGGAGTGCACGCCCGCAAACCACACCTGCTCCAGCGCCTGGTGCGCCGCCCGGCTCGATTCGTCCCAGAGGCAGGGCGGAAAGTCGCTCCGGCGCTCGTCGATGGCCAAAGCCTGGTAGGCGAACGCGGTCTCCGGGCTCAGCCGCGTGTCGTGCCACTTCCGCCCGGCGTTGAGGATGAGGGACTCGACGGTATCCCACACGCCGATGAAGTGGACCGGGCACGGCCTTGCGAAGGTCGCGCGGAAGCCGGCGTCCACCTCCTCACCGCCGTTGTCGCCGTCTTCCTGGTGATAGAGCTTCGAGGCGTACTCCACGAGGTTGGCGGCGGTCGGGCGGAGCAGGCCGCATCGGTGCAGCATCCCGGCCAGCGAGCGAACGGTGAATGCGCCCCGGCTGAAGCCGAACAGGTACACCCGATCGTCGTCCTCGTACGCCTGCATGAGGAACCGGTAGGCATCCTCGACGTTCTTCCGCAGGCCGTGGCCCGTGGCCTGGTCCATGGCGGCGCGCAGGGTGCCGGCGTCTTCCTCGTACACCCAGCCGCCGGTCCCGACACCCGGGTCGTAGTAACGGCACTGCTGCGCACTCTCCTCGGCCAGCGCGTAGGCGGTGACCACGTTGGTGTTGTTGGTGCCGTACTCGTTTCCGGTGCCGTCGCAGCACACGATGATGTTCTTCATGAAATTCCTCTACAAAACAGGTGATCCGTCTCCCCGCGCCCGCCATCACGCACATGGCGCAGCTCCCCACGCCCGCCGCCCCGCGACGTAGGTCGCTCGCACCGCGCGATCATCGCCGAGGATCGCCAGGGCGAAGAGCGTGTCCTCGAGGCGCTCGGACAGCGCGTGCCGCGCGTGCAGCACCGGTGTGGCGGTCGGATCGAGCACCACCACGTCCGCCCACCGGCCGGGATCGAGGGTCCCGATCTCCTCGTCGAGGCCGAGATGCACCGCGTTGCCGCGCGTCGCAAGGTGGAAGAGCTCGTACGCGGTCGGCGCACGCCCGCGCAGCATCGCTACCTTGTATGCCTCGCCGAGGGTATGGAGCATCGAGTAGCTCGTACCGCCGCCGACATCGGTGGCGATCCCGATGCGCACGGGACGATCCGGGTGACCGACGTGGCCGGCGTCGAAGAGCCCCGAGCCGAGGAAGGAGTTCGAGGTCGGACAGTGCACGACGGTGGCACCGGTCTCGGAGAGCCGCGCGCACTCGCGCTCCGAGAGATGGACCCCGTGCGCGAACAGGCTGCGGGGGCCGAGCAGTCCGAAGCGGTCGTAGACGTCGGTGTAGTCCTTCGCCCATGGGAACAGCCGCTGCACGAATTCGATCTCGCCCTCGCTCTCGGAGAGGTGGGTGTGCACGTGGCAGTCGGGGTGGCGGGCGGCGAGTGCGCCGGCCTCGCGGAGCTGCTCCTCGCTCGAGGTCACCGCGAAGCGCACGGTGATCGCGTAGCGCAGCCGGCCGCGGCGGTGCCAGCGTTCGATCAGCGCCTCGCTGTCGCGCGCGCCCGAGGCCGGATCGTCGCGCAGTGCCTTCGGGGCATTGCGATCCATCATCGTCTTGCCGCTGACGATGGCTTGGCGGCGGCGTTCGGCCGCAGCGAAGAGCGTCTCGGTCGCAGATCGGTGCACGGTGGAGAAGACGACCGCGGCGGTCGTGCCGTGCTGCACCAGACGGTCGAGGAACACCTCCGCCGCGGTGCGGGCGTGCGCCGCCGAGGCATAGCGGCTCTCCTCCGGGAAGGTGAACCGATTCAGCCAGTCCAGCAGGTCCTTGCCGGGCGCAGCCAGCATCCGATACTGCGGGAAGTGGATGTGGGCGTCGATGAAGCCCGGGAGCACGAGCGCCTCGCCATGATCGTCGCACGGGAGGGCGCAGAACCGCTCCGGCAGGCGCGCCGCGTATCCGCGCCAGGCGATGCGGCCGTCCCCGGCGACCACGACCGCGCCGCGGCGATAGAACCGGACCGCGCGTTGCGGCCCGACGATGGCGGGATCGTCGCGGAAGGTCAGCACCGCGCCGCGGATCACCCGCCCGCTTCGCGGCATGTTCACGGCGCCACCCGATCCTCAATGCGGAACCGGAAGATACGCTCGACGTTCGCGAGCGCCGTCGCGTGCTCCGTTTCGGCATCGTTGCCGATCCGAGCCTCGAAGGCGGCGAGGATCGCATCCTTCGTTGCCCCCTTCACCGCGAAGATGAACGGGAACCCGAAGCGCTCGCGGTACCGGGCGTTGAGATCGTGGAACCGGGTGAATTCGGCGGCGGTGAGCCGGTCGAGCCCCGCGCCGGCCTGCTCCCACCGCGACTCCTCCGCGACGTCGCCCACGACCGCCGCGCGGCCCGCCAGATCGGGGTGCGCGCGCAGCAGCGCGAACTGCGCCTCCCACAACGCGGCGCGCACCGCTGCGGCGAACGCGCCGACGAGCGCCTCGCGATCGGCGAACGGCCGCGCGGCGAAGGCGGTCTCGGCGACCCACGGCGACCCCTCCGCGACATCGCCGAAGCGGGCGGCGAACGCCTCGGCATCGAGTGCGTTCACGGCACCGATCAATAAGGGGTTCATCACCGCGTTGCTCAGGACCACAGGGTCTTTTTCTCCCACTTCTCTATGGGGGCCTATCGGTAGCGGGTTCATCACGGCTTTGCTCGCATCCGGTGCCTCTTTTCCGGGCCGGCAGGCTCACCGCGGCTGCGCGGCGAGCCAGGCGCCGAGGCGCGAACGCTCCGCGTCGGTCATGCCGGTCTCGTTTCCGAGCGGCATGGTGTGCGTACGCACCGCATGCAGATCGATCAGGTCTGCGTAGCGGCGCAGATCGCCGGTGGTCTCCAGCGCCACGTTCTTCGGCGCGGTCTTGAAAGCGGGATGCGCCGGGCGCTCCGCATGGCACGACGCGCAGTGGGCGTCGGTAATCCCCAGCACCTCGACGTCGCTCACCCCCCGCGCCTGCCCGGCGCTCCAATCGCGGGACGCCGGTGCGGTCAGCGTGACCGCGACGGCCAGCGCCACCGCCGTCACCGGCAGGGTCCACGCGATCGAGGCGAACGGCGTACCGACCTCGTGGTGGACGAGGAAATGCCGCGCGCATCCGCCGCCCACGATGATCAGCGCGACCAGCAGCCACGCGTGCGGGTGCCCGGTGAGCATCGGGTAGTGGCCACTCACCATCAGCAGCAGGACCGGCAGAGTGAGGTACGTGTTGTGCATCGAGCGCTGCTTGGCGACGTCGCCGAGACGCGGATCCGGCGCGTGGCCCGCGAGCAGCACCGCGACGACCTTCTTCTGGTTGGGGACGATCACCGCGAAGACGTTGAACGCCATGATCGTGCCGGTCAGCGCGCCGGCGTGGACCAGCGCGCCGCGGGCGGAGAAGACCTGCGTGTAGCCGAAGGTCGCCGCGACGATCAGCACGAAGACCACGACGGCCAGCACCGCGGTGTTCGCGCCGATCTTCGAACGGCAGAGCGCGTCGTAGACGACCCAGCCGGCTGCGAGACTCGCAACGGAGATAACGATGGCCTGCCACGATGCGAGCGGCATCACCTCGCGGTCGATAAGCCACGTCGCAGCGTCGAGATAGAACTGCACCACGAGCAGCGCGAAGCCGGTCATCCACGTCAGATAGGCTTCCCACCGGAACCACGTGAGGTGCTCCGGCAGCGCCAGCGGGGCGACCGCGTACTTCTCCACCCGGTAGAAGCCGCCGCCGTGCACTTCCCAGGCGGCGCCGGTGACCTCCTCGGGTGCATCGTCATCGCGGCGCAGGGAGAGGTCCAGCGCGATGAAGTAGAAGGAGGTTCCGATCCAGGCAATGCCCGCGATCAGGTGCGACCAGCGCAGGAGAAGATTGAGCCAATCAGCGGCGAATGCGGTCATCGGACCAGAGTCGCATCGGACCGGATCAGGCCATCCAGGCCATCACCGCCGCGTCCAGCTCTGCGACGAGCGCTTCCTTGGCGGGTGCATCGAGCAAGGACGCCTCGAACGAGTTGCGGGCCAGCCGCACCAGATTTTCCCGGCTCAAGCCCAGGGCTTCGGCGACGGCGACGTAGTTCTCGTTGACGTATCCGCCGAAGTAGGCCGGATCATCGGAGTTCACGGTGGCGAAGAGGCCGAGCTCGAGCATGCGCTCGAGCGGATGAGCGGCCATGTCGTCCACGACGCAGAGCTTGAGGTTGCTGAGCGGACACACCGTCAGCGGCACGCGACGCCGCACCAGCTCGGTGACCAGCTCGGGGTCCTGGAGCGCCGCGTTGCCGTGGTCGATCCGCACCACCTCCAGCACATCCAGCGCCTCCCGGATGTATTCGGGGGGACCTTCTTCGCCGGCGTGGGCCACGGCGGAGAAGCCGGCGGCACGGGCGCGGCGGAACACGTCGCGGAACTTGCTCGGCGGATTGCCGCGCTCCGATGAATCGAGCCCGACCGCGGCGATGCGGCCGCGGTACGCCATGGCCGCGTCCAGAGCTTCGAACGCCGCGGCCTGATCGAGATGGCGGAGGAAGCACATGATCAGTCGTGAGCTGAGCCCCAGCCTGGTCCGGGCGTCGTCGAGCGCCCGGCCGATGCCGTCGACCACCGTGGCGAAGGCGACACCGCGGTCGGTATGGGTCTGGGGATCGAAGAAGATTTCGGCGTGGCGCACGTTCTGAGCATGCGCGCGGGTGAGATAGGCCCAGGTCAGATCGTAGAAATCCTGAACCTCGATCAGCACGCCGGCGCCGGCATAGTAGATGTCGAGAAAATCCTGCAGGTTCGAGAAGGCATATGCCGCCCGTACTTCCTCGACCGAGGCGTAGGGCAGCCTGACGCCGTTGCGGCCTGCAATGGCGAACATCAACTCGGGCTCGAAGGTGCCTTCGATGTGCAGGTGCAGCTCGGCCTTCGGCAGGGCGGCGACGAAGCCGGCGACATCGGTCATGGATCCATCCCTACCCTCACCGACAGGGACTGGTCATCCCACCTTGCAAATTGATGTGCAGGGGCGACGCATGCGTCGCCCCTGCTGGCTCCCCGGACTCGGGGTGCGCGGCCGGAGCCGGGGCGCGATGCGCCTACTCCGGCAGCTTGTCGTCGACGCCCTTCACGTACCAGTTCATGCCGAGCAGCGTGCCGTCGTCGAGATGCTCGCCATCGCCGACCGCCATGGTACCGTCCTGCTTGTAGATCGGGCCGGCGAAGGGGTGGAACTCACCGGACGTGATCTTCGCCTGGGTCGCCATCGCCATCGCTGCAACATCCTCCGGCAGGTTGGTGTAGGGCGCCATCTCGACCATGCCGGGGGCCATGCCGTCCCAGATGTCCACCGATTCCCAGGTGCCGTCCAGCACCGCCTTCGTTCGTGCGACGTAGTACGGCGCCCAGTTGTCGATGATCGCGGTGAGCTGGCTCTTCGGCGCGAACGCAATCATGTCCGAAGCCTGTCCGAAGCCGGACGCGCCCTGCTCGGCCGCGATCTGCAAGGGGGCGGTGGAGTCGGTGTGCTGCGAGATGATGTCGGCGCCCTGGCCGATCAGCACCTTCGCCGCGTCCGCCTCCTTGCCGGGATCGAACCACGTGCTCACCCAAACGACCTTCACCTTGAAGTCCGGGTTGATGGACTGCGCGCCCAGCATGAAGGCGTTGATGCCGCGAACCACCTCCGGGATGGGGAACGAGGCGATGTAGCCCGCGACGCCGCTCTTGGACATCCTGGCCGCGATCTGGCCGATGACGTAGCGCCCCTCGTAGAAGCGCGCGGAATACGTCGAGACGTTGCCGCCACGTTTGTAGCCGGTGGCGTGCTCGAACTTGACGTCGGGGAAGTTCTTGGCCACCTTGTTGGTGGGGTCCATGTAGCCGAACGAGGTCGTGAAGATGAGACCGGCACCCTGGCGCGCCAAGCGGGTAATCGTGCGTTCGGCGTCGGGGCCTTCGGCCACGTTCTCGACGTAGACGGTCTCGACCTGATCGCCGAACGCCTCCTCGACCGCGAGGCGTCCCCGATCATGCTGGTAGGTCCAACCGTGGTCACCGATCGGGCCGACGTAGATGAATCCGACCTTGAGCTTGTCGGCGCCGGACGCGGTGGCAACTGCGAGCGACATCGCAAGGCCGGCCAGTACTGCGAGTAGTTTCCTCATCGGGTCTTTCTCCTTGTGAGGGATTGGGGTTTAGTCCGCTTCAGCGGTCCGGTACGAAGGGCTGGCCGATGCAAGCGGGCGTGTTCACTTTCGTCAAGATGCGGTTGCCGGAGATCAGCACCAGAGCGGCAATCGTGACCAGATAAGGCAGCGCCGCGAGGAGCTGGGGCGGGATACCAAGCCCGATCCCCTGCACGTAGAGACCCATGATCCACACCGTGCCGAACAGGTACGCGCCGATCGCGACCCGGAACGGCGCCCAAGTGGCGAACACCACCAGTGCGAGAGCGATCCAGCCGCGACCAGCCGTCATATTCTCGATCCATTGCGGCGTATATGCCAGCGAGAGGTAGGCGCCGGAGAGTCCCGCGCAGGCGCCTCCGAAGGCGATGCAGGCGTAGCGGACCGCGACCACGTTGTATCCGAGGGCGTGCGCGGAGTGATGGTTGCCCCCGGTGGCCCGGATCACGAGACCGATCCGGGTGCGCGCCAGCACCCAGGCGACGAGCCCCGTGATCGCGATCGACGCGTACACGAGCACGTCCTGACCGAAGAGCACGGGTCCGAGGAACGGCAGATCGCTCAGGCCCGGGATGTGGATGGGTGCGAGCTTCACCCCGGGAAGCCCGGTGAAGGGCTCGCCGATGAGGCCGGACAGCCCGAGCCCGAACAGCGTGAGCGCGAGCCCGGTCGCCACCTGGTTGGTCACCAGCGTCTGGGTGAGGAAGCCGAACAGCAGCGACATGGCAACCCCGGCTCCAAGCCCCGCCGCGATGCCGGCCGCCGCCGATCCGGTGGTGTACGCGGCGGCGAAGCCGGACACCGCCCCCATCACCATCACCCCTTCGACGCCGAGGTTGAGCACCCCGGAGCGTTCGACGACCAGCTCGCCGATGGCCGCGAGCAGCAGCGGCGTCGACGCGGTGATGATCGTCAGCAGGATGGCTTCGAGCCCACTCATTGCAGATACTCCCGCCCGGTATCGGCAAGTCGGTCAGCAGATCCCCGATCTCGCATCATGGCACCGTACACCCCTCTACCCTCCACCGACGGACAAGGGGCTGATGATCTCGTCGCATTCGACCGGAAGCCTCTGCAGTGACCGGCAAGCTGGGCGACCAGTCTCCGACCCCGGACCACGACTGCGCTCATTTCTTCACCCCTGCACCGCCGCCTTCGAACCACTCCACCGAATCCGGTACCGGATCAAGGTGTCGCAGGCGAGGATGAAGAACAGCAGCACTCCCTGGAAGACCTGCGCCGTCTTGTCCGAGATCCCGAGCTCCACCTGCGCCGCTTCGCCGCCGAGATAGCTGATCGCGAGGACGATACCCGCGAGCAGCACCCCGATCGGGTTCAGCCGCCCGAGGAACGCCACGATGATCGCGGTGAAGCCGTAGCCCGGCGAGATGGAAGGCTGGAGCTGACCGACCGGCCCCGCCACCTCGCAGATCCCGGCGAGCCCCGCGAGCGCGCCGGCGAGCCCGAAGCAGAACCACACCGTGCGCGGCCGCGAGAAGCCGCCGAAGCCGCCGGCCCGGGGAGCGTCGCCGCTCACCCGGATCTCGAAGCCTTTGAGAGTGCGCGACATCAGCACGAACAGCACGACGACCGCGAGCACCGCGAAGGCCGCGCCCAGGTGCACGCGCCCGTCTCCGAAGGTCGGCAGAAGCTGCCAGTCCTCGAAGGCGACCGACTTCGGGAAGTTGTACCCATGGGGGTCGCGCCACGGCCCGCGCACCAGCCAGTCCAGGAGATACTGCGCGACGTACACCAGCATCAGGCTCGTCAGGATCTCGTTCGCTCCGAACCGGTTGCGGAGCAGCGCCGGGACCCCGGCCCACGCCATGCCGCCGAGCATGCCGAGCAGCAGCATCAGGGGGAGCGCGAGCACCGGCGCAAGCTCTGGCGCCAGCACCGGAATGGCGCCGCCCGCGATGGCCCCCGCCGTGAGCTGGCCCTCGGCGCCGATGTTCCAGAGGTTCGCGCGGAAGCAGACCGCGAGACCGGCCCCGACCAGCACCAGCGGGGCGGCTTTCACGATGAGCTCCTTGATCGACCACAGCGTCGTCACCGGCTCGACGAAGTAGACGTAGAGTGCATGCAGCGGATCGAGCCCGCGCGCGGCAAAGATGACGCCTCCCACGAAGACGGTGAGCACAATGGCGATGACGGGGGAGACTGCGGTCATCACCCGGCTGTGCTGCGAGCGCTTCTCCAGCCGCAACCTCACGATGCTGTTTCCCCGGCGCCTGCGCCGATCTCGTGCGCCCCGGCCATGAGCAGGCCGATGCGCTCGCGATCGATCTCCCCCGCCGGAAACACCTCGGAGAGTTCGCCGCGCGAGATCACCGCGATGCGATCCGCGATCTCGAAGATCTCGTCGAGATCCTGGCTGATGACGAGCACCGCGGCGCCAGCCTGCGCCATGTCCGCGAGGACTTGGCGGATGAGCGCCGCCGCCCCCGCGTCCACCCCCCAGGTCGGCTGATTGATCACCAGGATCGCGGGCTCCCGGTCGAGCTCA
>JAKZYK010000289.1:0-14226 GCA_047514485.1 Gammaproteobacteria bacterium | reverse complement strand
TCCCGGTGCCCCCGCGCCTTGATGCGCAGGACGCAGAAGCCACTCTCCTCGCTGTGGAAGGTCACGCGCTCGACGGCGCCGGCAAGCACTTCACGCTCGGATGACGGAGATTCCTGCTTCATGCCGGTGCGTCCCGAAGGTCGGTCTCATTCGGTGGTCAGGCCGCGGGGTGCAGGCCTCTCGTCTCCGCCCATGCGATACCCGCCAGCCTGACCGCCGAAAGTATGACCGAAAGCATCGGCGGCGACTTGGCAGGCCAAAAGGCCGGCCGCGTTCCTTGTCGATTGCGGGCCGGCGGGTGCGCTGCGTCGTCAGAGATTTCGGCCGCAGGATCGCCACGACATGATGCCCGGGCGACAGGGATACCTTCGATCACAGTCGCCGGATGAGAGCAGACGCACCCCGCCAGGGACGACTGGGATGGAGGGACGCGATACCTCTCAGACGGTCAAGGCAGGGAGACGAGTGCCTCCACGCGGTCGAGCAACTCGGTACCCGTGGCGCAATCGACGAGCCAGTCACTCACCTCGGCGAGCCGGTCCGGATCTTCGATGTGGGGGAGCAGCGTGGACAGCCGTTGCGCCGTGCCGGTGTCGAACCGCCGCGCCGCCTGGCGGACCAGCAGCGCCCGTTCTCCCTCGGCCCGGGACTCCTGGCGCTCCATGCGCAGCCAGGGTGTGTCGTCGGGGCCGGTGCCCTCCCGTGCGCCCAGCGCTCTTCCTGTGCGGCGCAGCACCCGGCTGGTCTGCGCCGACAACGCCACTTCGTTCAACGCCGTGTGGATCTCGGCCGCGGACCAACCCGGAAACGCCCGGCTCTGCGTCGCGGTCCGATAGCCGCCGCCTTCCAGCAGGTGGATCGTCAACCCCGGCGCCAGACCGGCGGGACGCCTCACCGCATACTTCGCCTCCGGCACATCCACCCACACCTCGGGAAAGCCCCATGCCTCGTACAGTCCCAGCTTGCCCCGGCGTACGTCGGTGGTGTGGTCCACCTCCAACACCACGTCCGGGCGGTCGTGCCAGCCGATCTCCATCGCTTCGGTGGGCAGCCGGGCGCGCCCGGGGTGAAGGTAGAGCGACTGGTCAGCCTGCATGATCCGCCACTTCTCGCCCTGCTCGTTGCGGATCAGCAGGTCCATCGTGCCGTAGCACTCGATCGGAGAGCCGCGCACCCCGGCGATCACGTGGCTCAGGCCTGCCAGGCGCTGCGACGGCTGTTCGTGGGTGGCGGAGGTGGGCTCGCACACGACCCAGGCAGTCTCGGTGTCCCCGTCCCAGTACTCGAAGCGGCCGTCGTAGGCGGACAGCTCTTCGCGTTTCAGCGGGATCGGCTGGCAGCCGGGGAACTCCGGCGCCTGGGGGGCGGGTTGCCGGCGGGATTGCGATGGGAGCTCAGCCGTCACGGCGCCAGCGTCGATTTGCATGTCGGTCTCCGCATTTCAAGCCTGTTCGATGGCCGCGAGTATAACGGCCGCTTTCGCGACCGCTCAATGCAGCACCGGCGCCGGGAAGACCGCGCCGCCTCGGACAGTTGCATCTGTCTTTCGAACAGTTTTAACGTGGCGGGCGATGCACCACGCCACCGCTCGGAGACTCCTTCATGTCCGTGACGCCGGTCGACGCCAGCCCACCCGTTCTCGATCGGCCTCGTATGCTCTCGCTACACAACGGCGAAAAGCTGACGCCGACCTTCTCGCGTGAGGAGATGGATCGAAGGCTCACGAAGCTGCGGAGCTGGATGCAGGAGGCGTCGATCGATGCGTGCCTCTTCACCTCGATCCACAACGTCAACTACTTCGCGGACTACGTGTACTGCAGCTTCGGCCGCCACTACGGGCTCGTCGTCACCGACGACTCGCACACGATCATCGGCGCCAACCTCGATTACGGCCGGCCGTGGCGGCGAAGCTTCGCGGACAACATCGCCTATACCGACTGGCACGGGGACAACTTCTTCGCCGCGGTGCGGTCACTGTGCCCGGCCCGCGGCCGGATCGGCATCGAGCTCGACCACGTCACCTGCGCAGCGCAAGCGAAGCTCGAAACGGCGTTGCCCAGCGTGGAGCTCGTCGATGCGGGGGAGGCGATGATGCGCATGCGGATGATCAAATCCGCCGAGGAGCATGCGCTAATCCGCAACGGTGCAGCGATCGCCGACATCGGCGGCGCCGCGGGCGTCGAGGCGATCGCGGAGCATGCGCCCGAGCATGAGGTCGCGCTGCACGCGACCCGGGCGATGGTGCGCGAGATCGCGCGCCGCTACCCGCACGCCGAGCTGATGGATACATGGGCGTGGTTTCAGTCGGGCCTCAACACCGACGGCGCGCACAATCCGGTGACCACGCGCAGGATCGCGCCCGGTGACGTCCTGAGCCTCAACTGCTTCCCGATGATTGCGGGTTACTACCACGCGCTCGAGCGCACTCTGTTCCTCGATCACGTCCCCGACGAAGCGCTCGTGCTGTGGGAGGTGAACTGCGAGGTGCACCGCAGAGGTATCGAGCTCATTCGCCCCGGCGTGCGCTGCATGGACATCGCCCACGCGCTCAACGCGATCTACGCCGAGCACGGCCTTCTCGATCGCAGGTCGTTCGGCTACGGCCATTCGTTCGGAACGCTATGCCACTACTACGGCCGCGAAGCGGGGCTCGAATTCCGCGAGGATGTCGAAACGATGCTAGTGCCGGGGATGGTGGTGTCGATGGAGCCGATGATTACGGTGCCGGAAGGACTGCCCGGAGCGGGCGGATACCGCGAGCACGACATGCTCATCGTCACCGAGGATGGGGCCGAGAACCTGACCGGTTTTCCGTTCGGCCCCGAGCATAACGTCGTCATGGCTTGACATGCCCGCGGCGCGATTGTCTGCTTCCGGCTCCTTTCATGGAGTCTTCCCATTCGATGTCCGCCCCCACTCGACGACGCGCGCGAAGAGACCGGCACGAACGCCGTAGCGCCTCGGCCGCGGTCCAGCGCCTGCCCTGGCGCACCGTACGCAATCCGCACCCTCCGACCCGGGTCCTGAGCGAGGATCAGGTCGAGGCGATCCACGAGGCATCGCTACGCGTGCTGCGCGACATCGGCATGAAGGTACTCAGTCCGAAGGCACGGGCGCTGTACGCGGGTGCCGGGGCGAGTGCCGAGGAGGACACCGAGATGGTGCGGTTCGATCCCGCAATGATCGAGCAGCACATGGCGAAGGCGCCGCCGTCGTACGTCATGAAGGCGCGCAACCCCGCGAAGTCGCTCACCTTCGGCGGCAACGTCATCAACTTCGGGCTGGTCGGCGGACCGTCGTTCGTCTCCGATCTCGACCGTGGCCGCCGCTCCGGGGACTACGAGGATTTCCGCAATTTCATGAAGCTGTCGTACTCGTTCGACATCATCCATCTGGGGGGAGCGGCCCCCCTCGCGCCGATGGATCTGCCGGCCACAACCCGCCATCTGGACATGTACTACGCCGCGATCACCCTGCACGACAAGGTCTGGGGCGGGTCGCTGCTCGGCGGGTACCGCGCGTACGACGCGGTGGAGATGGCGTGCATCGCACACGGGGTGACGCGCGACGAGCTTGCGGCGCAGCCGATTGTCAGCGGCGGGATCAACACGAACTCCCCGAGGCAGCTCGACGCGAACATGTCGGACGGGATGATCGAGCTGGCATCGGTGGGTCAGCCGGTCATCGTGACCCCGTTCACCCTGCTCGGCGCGATGGCCCCGACGACCATCGCCGGCGCGCTCACCCTGCAGAACGCCGAGGCGCTGGCGGGGATGGTGCTGTGTCAGATCGTGCGTCCCGGCACGCCCGTCGCCTACGGCGGGTTCACCTCCAACGTGGACATGAAGAGCGGTGCCCCCGCGTTCGGGACCCCCGAGTACGCGAAGGCGACCCAGGCCGGCGCCCAGCTCGCACGGCGCTACGGCGTGCCCTTCCGCGCGAGCAGCACGAACGCATCGAACGCGGTCGATGCCCAGGCCGCGTACGAGAGCGAGATGTCGCTGTGGGCCTCGGTGATGGCGCACACCAATCTCGTCAACCACGCGGCGGGCTGGCTCGAAGGCGGACTCACCGCCTCGTACGAGAAGCTCGTGATCGACGCCGAGATGTGCCAGCTCCTCGCCGAGTACCTCGAGCCGATCGTGGTCGATGACGACACCCTGGCAGTCGACGCGATCGCCGAGGTGCAGCCCGGGGGCCATTTCTTCGGGGCGGCGCATACGCTGGCGCGCTATGAGGATATCTTCTACAAGCCGATCGTTTCGGATTGGCGCAACTTCGAGACGTGGTACGACTCCGGCGCACTCTCCGCGGCCGAGCGGGCGAACGCCATCTGGAAACAGTTGCTCGCGGAGTACGAGCCGCCGCCCATCGATCCGGGTATCGACGAGGCGCTGCGCGAGTACGTCGTGAAACGCAAGCGCGCTATCGAGGCGGGTGAAGTGCCACTCGAACAGTAGGGCGGCAAGAGCCGCGGGGCTTCCTCGGAGACTCTCACGCACCAGGCGGGGCGCCGCGGAGCCGCGGATGTGCATCGCGATGTCGGGCGATGGCGCCTGAGAGGCGCCCGATCCGCCTTCGTTAGCGATCGAAGAGGAGGCCCCCGCCGCCGGGGCGGCCGCCGCCCATATCCGGCGGCATGCTGCCGGGCACCACGATGCGCGACGTCTCTTCCCGGCGCATCTCCTGGGCCCGCTCGCTCAGCCGATCCACCGCGGCCCTGATCGCCTCGGGGAATTTCGAGAACGCATCCTTCAGAGAGTCGGCCTCGATGGGGGACTGGACCGGGATAGATCCGAGCTGCGAGACGATGGTCGTCTCGGCGATGTACGTGGTGGGCCTGGAAGGGTCGGGACTGCCATCGTGCCTGATCGGCTGCAGTCTGCGGATCGTCGCGAGCCGCATGTCGCTGAATACGTCCTCGCGGTGGAGATTGTCGAGATCGGCGCTGATCTCGTCGATGCGCTGGCTGGCTTGCCGCTCGCTCACGTCCGGATTCTCCCTGGATGCCCCGAATTTTCGGCGCGGGAGTGTAGCACAAGCCCGTCTTCCGCCCGGCAAGCGGTGTGGGGTACGCACCGGCGGAAACCGGTGCGGCCGGCCGGCTCGATCAACCGCGGCGGGCGCGTTCCGGCAGCGTGTCCTCCCCCGGCATGCACTCGCCGGGGGTCCGGTACTTCACCACCGTGAGCTGGTACCACCCGGCATAGTCGCCATAGGTGACTTTCTTGATCTGCTGGCGCGATTGCACCTCGACCGGCTCGCCGATGACGCAGTCACAATCGTCTCCGCAGTTGTGGTGCGATCGCTCCACCGCGGCCTTCATCTGATCCTCGAGGCGCTGCTCAAGGTCGGACGGCGCATCGGAGCGTGGCCGCGGCTCGATGTGGATGAATCGCGACGATGTGACCTTGAACTCCACCAGCTCGCATTTGCCTTCGCAGCTCATCGGGGCGACTCCTTTACGGCGCTCTGCGAGGGACGTCGATGCCGCACGGCGCCGATCCTGCGCATCGGGTTCCTGATGTGTTTTCTGAATGTCTATTGATGAACGTGCAACCGCTCTTCCTTCGCCGGCACCACGATGACCGGCTCGACCTGCCGCAGCTCTTCGAGCGGAATGTGGCAGGCGATGGCGTGGGTGTCCGACGCCATCTGCACGGGCGGGCGCTCGTCGTCGCAGATCTTCCCCACCTTGCGCGGGCAACGGGTGCTGAACGGACACCCCTTCGGGGGGTTCAGGACGCTCGGCAAGTTGCCTTCGAGAACGATCTTGCGTTTGGTGACCTCCGGGTCGGCGATGGGCACCGCCGAGAGCAGCGCCTCGGTGTACGGATGGTACGGCGGCGCGAAAAGGGCCTCCGTCGTGCCCCGCTCCATGATCTGGCCGAGGTACATCACCACGATCCGGTCCGCGAGGTAGCGCACCACGCTCAAGTCGTGACTGATGAAGAGCAGCGTCGTCTTGTGCTCGCGCTGGATCTCCATCAGCAGCTCCGTCACCGCGGCCGCGACCGATACGTCGAGGGCCGATACCGGCTCGTCGGCGATCACCATCGAGGGGTTTCCGGCGAACGCGCGCGCGATGCCGATGCGCTGCTTCTGGCCGCCCGAAAGCTGGCGCGGCCGCCGGATATAGAAGTCACGCGGCAGCTTGACGATGTCGAGGAGATTGAGCACGCGTTCCCGGATCTTCTTCTTGTCCGTCTCGACCCCGGATTTGCTGATGACCCTTCCGATCTGGGAACCGATGGTGTGGCTTGGATTGAGGGTGTCGAACGGATTCTGGAACACCATCTGGAGCGAGCCGATCTGCTTCGGCGAGCGATCGCGAACCGGGATCTTCGAGATCTCGTTGCCGTCGTGGCGGATCGTTCCGTCCGTCGCGGTCTCCAGTCCCATGAGCACCTTCGCGAAGGTCGATTTCCCGCAGCCCGATTCGCCGACGATGGCGACGGTCTCCCCGCGCCTGGCGTCGAAGCTGATCTGCTCGTTCGCTTTGACGTGCCGCACGCTCCGGCCCTCGATGAGCGCCTTGATCGAGCGGTCATGGACTTCGTAGTACTTCTGCATGTTCTTCACCGCGAGGACGTCGCCGCCGATCTCCATCGGGTCCTTCGCCTCGCCGTGCGCGACCTCCGTGCCGTGGTCGATCTCCTTCCACCGCACGCAGCGTACCCGGTGGTCGCTCATCACCGTGCCCCCGACCGACTCGATCGCGACGGCTTTCGCATCGCACCGTCCGTCCTGGAAGAAATCGCAGCGGGGCCCGAAGTTGCATCCGCGCGGCCGCTCGTGCGGGAGCGGGAGCTGACCGGCGATGGGCTTGAGCGGCGTCGCGTTCTTGTCCGCGGTCGGGAGAGGGATGCAGCCGAACAGCCCATGGGTGTAGGGATGCTTCGGCCACGTGAACAGGGAGTTGATCGTGCCTTCCTCGACCACTTCGCCGGAGTACATGACGAAGACCCGGTCGCAGACCTCCAGGATGAGGCCGAGGTTGTGCGAGATGTAGATCTGCGACGTGCCGTACTTGCGGCTGATGTCGGTGATGAGCTTCGTGATGCCGGCCTCGACGGTGACGTCGAGCGCCGTCGTCGGCTCGTCGAGGAGCAGTAGCGAGGGGTGCGAGAGCAGCGCCATCGCGATGACCACGCGCTGCTGCTGGCCGCCGGAGATCTGGTGCGGGTACGCGGCCATGACCCGCTCCGGGTCGGGAAGCCGGACATCGGAGAGCACCTGCATCGCGCGGTCGTACGCCTCGGAGTCCGAGATGTTCTCGTGGGTCGTCGGGACTTCCTTGAGCTGGGTGCCGAGGGTCAGGCTCGGGTTGAGGGCCGCGAAGGGTTCCTGGTAGATCATCGAGATGTGCGATCCGCGCAGGGCGCGCAGTTCGTCGGGCGGGAGCTCCGTCAGCTCGACCCCCTTGAACTTGATGCTGCCGCTCTTGATGGTGCCGTTGCTCCCCATGTACTGCATGATGGCCATCGCCACCGTCGACTTTCCGCAGCCGGACTCGCCGACCAGCCCGATGCTCTCGCCCCTGTTCACTGTCAGCGAGAAATCGATCACCGCCGGGATCTCTCCGGCCCGCGTCCAGTACGAGAGGTTCAGATCCTTGATTTCGAGGACCGGTGCGTTTTCGTCGAAGTCGAACGCCATGGGTGCCTCCTCCTCATGCCGCTCTCCGGGGTTGGGAGCGGTCGTTGTCCGGGATGGGCGGCCCCGCGCCTGGAGGCGCCGAGCCTCCCGCCGTCAGTCGCGCAGCGAGATCTCGCGCAAACCGTCGGCCATCAGATTGAAGCCGAGGATCAGCGAAGAGATCGCTAGGCACGGGAACACCGTCATATGCGGGAAAGCGAGCGCCATCTGCCGCGTCTCGTTGATCATCCCGCCCCAGTCCGGGTTCGGAGGCGGAAGCCCGAGGCCGAGGAAGCCGAGCACGCCGATGGTGATGATGACGTACCCGAGACGGAGGCATCCGTCGACGATGAGCGGACCGCGCGCGTTCGGCAGGATCTCGATGAGCATGATGCGCCACGCCGACTCGCCGCGGGTCTCCGCCGCCGAGACGTATTCCCGGTTGCGGAGATCGAGCACCAGGCCGCGCACGATGCGCATCACCAGCGGCCCTGTCGCGAAGGTCACCGCGAACACGATGTTGAGCGGCGAGGAGCCGATGGTGGCGATGATGAGGATGTAGAGCACCAGCACCGGGAACGCGAGGATGATGTTCGCGAAACCTGACAGCACGTCGTCGATCCAGCCGCGGTAGTACCCCGCCGCAAGCCCCAGCACGATGCCGACCGCATAGGCGCAGATCGCAGCCACCGGCGCCCAGGTCAGCACGGTGCGCGCGCCCCACACGATGCGTGAGAGGATGTCGCGTCCGATGATGTCCGTGCCCAGGATGAACGTGTCGGTCCAGCATGCGCCGGGGTTCGGGATCGGGGCGCCGGGCAGTGCGAGTGGAAAGAGCGTTGCGTTCGGGTCGCACGGCGAGAAGAGCGGCGCGCCGAGGGCCACGATCGCCCAGAACACGACCAGAGCGGTGCCGGCCATGCCGACCATGCTCTCGCGCAGCAGCGCGAATGATTTGACCGCGCTCAACAGCGCGGATCCGTAGCCCGGAGCGGGGACTGCCGATATGGTCGCCATGTCTCGCTCCTCAGGTGAACCGAATCCGCGGATTCAGATAGGTGTAGCCGATGTCGGAGAGCGTCTGGGTGGCCACCACCACGAACACCGCCACCATCGATGCCGCCTCGATGAGCAGGATGTCCTGATTGAGAGACGCCTCCAGCAGCAGCGCGCCGAAGCCCTTGTAGGCGAAGAAGAACTCGACCACGATGACCCCGGACAGCAGCCACGGGATCTGGAGCATGATGACCGTGAACGGGGCAATCAGGGCGTTGCGCAGCGCATGCTTCAGGATCACCGACCGGTACGGGAGACCCTTGAGCACCGCGGTGCGGATGTAGTGCGTGGTCATGACCTCGGCCATCGAGGCCCGGGTCATTCTCGCCACGTAGCCGAAGTCGTAGATGACGAGCACCGCGACCGGGAGCACGAGCTGCTTCCAGTCGAAGCCGCCGATCATGCTGCTCGTGCCCGGCAGCCAGCCGAGTCCGAATACGAAGATGGCCGCGAGCAGGGGGGCGCTCGCGAACTCGGGGATCGAGGTGGTGATGATGCTGGTCACGGAGATGGTCCGGTCGAGATACGAACCTTCCTTCATTCCCGACAGGATGCCGAGTACCAGGGCGAGCGGCACGATGAACGCCATCGCCCAGAACGCGAGGACGGCGGTGTTCCACAGCCGATCCCACATGAAATCGTTGATCGGCTTCTTGTACCGGACCGATTCGCCGAGGTCTCCGATCACGAAGTTCCACAGCCAGCGGCCGTAGCGCTCAAGCAACGGGTCGTAGTACCCGTTCGCCTGGAGCCAGATCTCACGCTGCTCCTGGGTCGAATACTGGCCGAGGACCTTGATGGCGACGCTTTCGATGTTGATTTCGAGCAGCAGGAACAGGAGCGCCGAGACGAACAGCATGATCAGAAGCATCTGACCGAAGCGCTTGAGGATGAAGATGAGCATGAGGCCGCTCCTTCTGGTGGCCCGGGCCACGACCTTTTTCGGTCGCATGCCAAGTGCTGCCCGAGGTCCTCTCGTCGTCCTTCAGCGCCTGGGCCGGCAGGCGAGGCGGGAGTGCCGATCCTAGCGTCGCATTGTGGACGCTCGCGTCGGATGCGTCCAGCTTGGCCGGCGTTGGCGTTGGCGGCGGCAGCGGCCGGACCGGCCGAAACGCGCTCGTTCCACGTTCAGCGGTCGTTGTGGAGAATGCCGCCGCCCGACCGGGCGGCGGCGATCGGAAGTCGGGTCCGAGCCGAACGGCTCAGCCCTGCCAGGCCATCTCTTCGGGAAAGATGTATCCCGTGGGGTGGATCTTGAAGCCCAGCACTCGCTTGTCGAACGCGGCGAACTGTCCACGCCATAGCGGCTGGGTGATCGGACCGCGCTCCTGCATGATGGTTTGGAGCTGGCCGACGATCTCGGTCCGCTCGGCGATGTCGAGGGTCCCTTCCGCCTTGGTCAGCAGCGTGTCGAACTCGGCGTCGCTGAAGTGCGACTCGTTCCACGGCACACCGGAGCGGTAGGCCAGCGCCAGCACCATGAAGCCGAGCGGGCGATGCGCCCAGGAAGTGAATCCGAAGGGCACCTTGGCCCACACATCCCAGAACTGCGCCGACGGCATCACGTTGATATTCACGCGGATGCCGGCGTCCTTCCACTGCTCCACCATGGCCTGCACCGCTTGCAGCTCCCAGGCAGGCTCCTTCTTCGACGCGATCTCGAGATCGATGCCGTTCGGGTGCCCGGCTTCGGCCAGCAGCTTCTTCGCCGCCTCCACGTCCCGGTTCATAAAGGGTAGCTTCTTGTAGTCCGGATGCACCGGGCACACGTGGTGGTGCTCCCCGGGCGAGCCGATGTTGCGGTAGCCCAGCTCCAGGCAACGCGGGGTGTCGACGGCGAGGCGCATGGCCCGCGCGATGCGCGGATCCTTGTACTCGTCGCGATCCATCTGCACCCGCGCCACCGCGGTGCCCGCGGTGATCACCTCCTGGATGTTGACGTGCGGGAGGCTCTTGAGGATGTCGAGGGTGTTGATGTCTGCATCGCCGCTGTACTGGCCGTGCACCTGCTGCGAGGCGATGGCGCCGACGGTTGCGGACGGGTCGTCGCCGAGGTCGACGTAGACGACCTCGGCGAGGAAGGACTCGCCGCCCCACCAGCCGTCACGCCTGCGGAGCACCGCCTGCTCGCCGACGCTTTGTTCAGCCAGTGGGAAGGGGCCGGTGCCGTTCGAGCCGGGACCGAACTTGCCCCCCTCCTCCGGGTCGAGGATGGCGAACGGATAGTGGAAGAAATGCTCCGGCACCGCGACCTGCGCCTCCTTGAGGTTGATGCGCACGGTGTGGTCGTCCACCTTCTCGAGCGCGTTCGCGTCCCACAGCCGGGTGCTCATCTTCGCGTCGCCCTTGTCGTCCTTCTCGCCGGTGTCGTAGTCCTCGAGCATGTAGCCCTTCATCAGGCCGAGCACCGAGGAGCCGGTGTTCGGATCCAGGCAGTGATTGATGTTCCAGATGACATCGTCGGCGGTGAAGTCCCGGCCGTTGTGCCACTTGATCTTCTGCAGGTGCAGGTCCCAGGTCTTCAGATCCTCGCTTGCCTCCCACTTGCTGCAGAGGTAGGGGCGGGTGACGTTGTCGGCGCCGGTCTTGGTCAGGTACTCGACGGTGCCGCGGGTCTGGTTCGAATCGGTGAGCCACTGGAAGGTGTGCGGATCCTCGACCGAGAGTATTCGCATCGACATCCGCACCGAGCCTCCCTTGGGCATGTCCGCCGCGCGGGCGGGTCTCGGAGCGACCATTCCCATCATGCCGTAGGCAGCGGTAGCAGATACGCCGAGCAGCGTCGAGTAACGGATGAACTCGCGGCGGCCCAGCTTGCCCTCGTTGAACTGCTTCTTGAGCTGCGCAAGCCCGGGATGTTCTCGTTCTCTCGTCATTGAAGTGTCTCCTTCGGGATATTGTGTGATCGGCGCCGCCAAGCCGGCGGCGTGGGCGATGTCCATGGCAACCAGACGGCGCATAGCGGGGAAGGGTAGTGGAGACTGATCCGCTTGAGAAGTATCGGCATCCGATGCCGGCAATTCCCGCTAACGCCCCGAGACTCTATCTCACGACGCGGGTCCTGGGTAGGTCGGACTAGCGCAGCGTAATCCGACATGACCGCCTCGGTTCTTTGTCGGGTTATGCCTTCGGTTAACCCGTATCATGCGCTCCCTTGGACAATTCCTCCCGCCCGAACCGTTCGATGGACTCCAGGGTTTCACGCACGTCGTTCCAGGTCGTGGTGTGGTTCAGGATGCACAGCCGGAGCGAGAATGTCTTCCCGACCATCGTCGATGACATGAGCGCGCGGTCCTCCCAGAAGACGCGGGCGAGCACGGTCCTGTTGACATGTTCAAGAGGTGCTTCGCCGACTTCGGCGCCCGCCGGGTTGATCCGGAAGCACACGATCCCCAGCGACACCGGGGCCAACAACTCCAGGGTCGAGCTCACCCTGGCGTACTCTCCGGCCTGGACGGCCAGCTCCATCCCCTTCGACACGGCCCGCCGGAATGCGGACATGCCGAATGTCTGGATCGACATCCAGATCTTCAGGGCCCGAAACGAGCGGCTCAGTTGGAGGCCGCGATCCGAGAGGTTCGGGTGGTTCGCACCCCAAATCGTGTCCTGAAGGATATCGTGGTGAACCGAGAACGCGACCTCGAGGTGACGTGCATCCTTTACCAGCAGACCGCCCGCCTCGTAGGGTTGGAAGAGCCATTTGTGCCCATCCAGCCCAATTGAATCGGCACGCTCGATTCCGCGCAGGAGCTTCCTGCCTTCCTCGGTTACTATCGCGAAGCCGCCGTACGCGGCGTCGGTATGCAGCCAGATACCTTCCGCCTCGCAAAAGTCGGCCATGTCTTCGAGCGGATCGATGGCTCCGTTGCTGGTCGCCCCCGCGTTTGCGCAAACCGCGATGGGATTGAATCCCGCCGCGCGGTCGTCACCCACGGCACGAACGAGCGCCTCCATGTCCAGACGGAAGCATTCGTCAATCGGAATCATGCGAATGCACTCCGGTCGAACGCCGACGATCTTCGCGGCGCGGATCTGTGCACTGTGGCTCTGGTCGCTCATGTATACGGTCGGGCGCTCCGGGTTGCCCGCCGCTTCCCGCGCCGCGACGAAGGCGTCGAGGGCGGCCGCCGAGCCTCCGCTCGTCAACAGGCCCCCCGCGCTTTCCGGATAGCCGAGCCAACGCCGAAACCAATCGATGACGACAAGCTCGAGCTGACTCGGACCGCTCGCGGCCAGCCAGGTGCATACATTGAAGTTGCAGGCGGCGGCCATGAAGTCAGCCAGCACCCCGGGCCAGGTGGGTGCGGAAGGGACAAATGCGAAGCAACGAGGATGATCCAGACGCGCTGCGAACGGGAGCACCTCCCGCGCGGCCCTCTCTATGACCGCTGCGGGCGGACTGCCTTCCTCGGGCGGATCCTCCAGCAGCCGGTCCTCGAGTTCCCGCTGAAAGTCGCCATCCCAAGCGCCTTGTTCGGGCAGGCGCTCGATTCGTTCCACCAGCAACTCAGCCGTTTGGCGCGCGAGGTCAAGCATGAGCTCAGGCGCCATCTGGAGTTCGCTGCGCTCAACACTGTCGCAACCGTTGCCGGAATTCCCGTCGTTCGCTGCCATCTCCAATTGCCCCTGTCGAAGTGTGACTCGATCATGAAATTCATTGGTGCAAATTCATTGTGTCGATACGGCCCTGGGAATCAGGACGGCAGCATCGACATTGGCGCCGGGATCATTCCGGTGAGCTTTCGCGAGAAACAACGCGGTTTCTGCGCTCAACACCTCAGGCTCCGGTAGGGATGGGCCGGATACACACCGAGGATCTGGGTATGAGAACAGTAGAACCGCAATTCGTCGATTGCGATTTGCACCCGCTCCTCTTCGGGATGTCCTTCGACCTCGACGTAGAATTGCACCGTCGAGAATGACCCCTCCACCATGTAGCTTTCAATCTTGACGACGTTCACGCCGGCGGTCGCGAAACCGCCGAGCGCCTTGTACAGGGCGGCCGGAACATTTCGTACGATAAACACGAAACTGGTGATGATCCGATCCGTGCGGCATCCGAGCTCGATCGGCTCTCGCGCCATGACCAGGAAGCGCGTGGTGTTGTGCTCATCGTCCTGGATGTCGGCGGCGACCGAATGGAGTCCGTAGATCGCACCGGCAGAATCGGACGCGATGGCGCCACTTGACGGATCGCCTTCGCGGGCGATGTCGGCGGCGGCAGCAGCGGTGTCGACGACCGGAATCGCCTCGATGCCGTGCTCAAGCAGGAACAGCCGGCACTGTCCAAGAGCGACGGGGTGACTGTGCGCGGCCTTGATATCGGAGAGACTTGCACCCGGACGGGCGAGCAACTGGAGTTGGATCGGCATGAAGTACTCGGCGACGATGTCAGGGCAAGATCATTAAAAATCTATTGACATCAATGAGTTCTATGATCTAATGGCGCGTTGACCAAGGGGAGACGCATGGGACATGACAGGGCCACAAAGTCTGATTGAGCATTTTTCAGAGCTGGAAGATCCACGAGTC
>JAKZYK010000288.1:0-4897 GCA_047514485.1 Gammaproteobacteria bacterium | reverse complement strand
CACCGTCGCCCCGGAGACGCTCGCGATGCAAGCGGTGCACCTCATGCAGCAACGCGCGATCAACGCATTACCCGTGGTGGACGACGCCATGCGTCTGGCCGGAGCGCTGAACATGCACGATCTGCTCCGTGCGGGCGTCCTGTGACCCCTCCATGGACGCGATTCGGACCGTGCTCCGGTGGACCTTTCCCGCCGCGCTGCTCGCCATCGCGGGCGCGAGCGGGTGGATGGTGTACACCTTCGACTTCGATACACCCCTGGCCGCGCAGAAGCCGCCGTCCGACGCTCCGGACGCCTACATGGAGAATTTCATCACCGTCGAGATGGACGGCGCGGGCAAGCCAAAGCGACGGCTCGAGGCGGATTACATGGCGTACAACGCCGACGAGACGGTCGATCTCTCCAATCCGCACTACGTGCTCTATCGCGCCGAGGGCGAGCCGTGGAACGTGCGCTCGGAGCACGGCCGGATATCCGCCGACGGGGCCATCGTGCTGTTGCTGGGCAAGGTGAACATCTGGCGTAATGACGGCTCGGGAGTCCGTGACCTCGACATTCGGACCGAGCACCTGAAGGTGCTGCCCGACTCCGAGTACGGAGAAACCGAGGCGCCGGTGACGATCCGCATGCCGGCGAGCACTTCGACCGGTGTGGGCATGCGCGCCCACCTCGCCGAGACCCGAATCGAGCTTCTCTCTCAGGTACGAACCCATGTGGACAGACGCCGCCCGCAGCAGTGAGCGCACACGCCGGGCCATTAGCTGGCTCGTCGCCGGGCTGCTCCTGGCGAGCGCCGCGCATGCCCGCGCATTGTCGACCGACAGCGACCAGCCGATCGCCATCGAGGCGGACCGGGCCGAGCACGACGACGCCAAGCGCATCACGATCTATCGCGAGAACGTGATCATCGACCAGGGCAGCCTGCACATCACCGGCGACACCGTGACCATCCATTTCGACGGGCAGGACGAGGTGACGAAGATCACCGCGGTCGGCGCGCCGGCCCATTTCCGACAGTTGCCCGAGGGGGACACCGGTCACCGCAAGGCGTGGGCGAAGCGGATGGAGTACTTTCCCGAGCAAGACCTCATCGTGCTGCTCGGGGAGGCGCGCTACGAGAAGGATGGGAACCGCGTGCAGGCGGACCGGCTCGTATACGATTCGCTCAACGCGCGTTTCAAGGCGCTGACGGATACCGCGGGGGCGTCCGCGGGCGAGGACGGCCAGACAACCGGGAAGAAGCCCGCACGCGTCAGGATCCAGATCAAGCCGAAGAAGGACCTGACGCAGTAGGCGTCCGATGTACGAGGCGTCGACCGGGTGAACGCCCGCGTACGGATCACCGATGGCAATTCTCTCCGCGCGCCGACTCGCGAAACGCTACCGAAACCGCTTGGTCGTCGACGATGTAAGCCTCACCGTGCGCAGCGGAGAGATCATCGGCCTGCTCGGGCCGAACGGTGCGGGCAAGACGACGAGCTTCTACATGATTATCGGCCTCGTCGCATGTGATGCCGGCACCGTGCACCTCGACCGGAACGATCTCACGGATCGCCCGATCCACGTCCGGGCCCGGGCCGGTCTTGGCTATCTTCCGCAGGAGCCTTCGATCTTCCGCCACCTCTCGGTCCGAGATAACGTCATGGCGATACTCGAAACGCGGCCGGGACTGAGCAGGGCCGATCGCGAACACCGCCTCAAAACACTCTTGGGCGAGTTCAATATCTCGCACCTCGCCGCTCAACGCGGCGACAGCCTGTCCGGGGGTGAGCGCCGCCGGGTGGAGATCGCGCGCTCGCTGGCGACGGATCCGCAATTCATGCTCCTCGACGAGCCATTCGCGGGCGTCGATCCGATCTCGATCCTGGACATTCAACAGATCATCACGTACCTGAGCGAGCGCGGGATTGGAATCCTGATCACCGATCACAACGTGCGGGACACCCTTGGCATCTGCGATCGGGCGTACATCGTCAACGACGGAACCATCATCGCCGAGGGCGCCCCGGAGGCGGTGCTCGGTGACGAACGGGTCCGCGAGGTATACCTGGGACAGAATTTCAGGCTCTGAGTGCCCGTACCGCCGTCCGGTATCTCTACGCCACCGAACCGCGTCCAACCGCCCGCGCACGCGGTGCGAGCCGTGCTCCGCGGACCGGCCCGGCGCGTCAGCCTCATCGAGGCTGATACAATGACCGGAGACGTTCCAGCCCGCCCGGCCGATGAAACAATCCTTGCAGCTCAGGCTGAGCCAGCACTTGGCCATGACGCCTCGGCTCCAGCAAGCCATCCGGCTGCTACAGCTCTCCACCCTGGAGCTGCACTCCGAAGTCCAGGAAGCGCTCGACTCCAACCTCATGCTGGAGCCGGACGAAGACGACGCCTCGAGCGCCGGTGCCGAGACCGAGGTCGCACCGGTCGATATCCCCAGCGAGCTTCCGGTCGACACCGTGTGGGAGGACATCTACGACTTCGCCCCGGCCAACAACACCCCGTCGAACGGAGAGTTCAACGGTGCCGACCTCGTTGCCAACCGGGCGCAGATCGAATCACTCAGGGACCGTCTCTCCTGGCAGATGTCCCTGATGCGGCTCAGCGACACCGCCCAGGTCATCGCAGCCGCGATCATCGACGCCGTCAACGACGACGGCTATCTCATGCTCACCCTCGAAGACATCCGGCACAGTCTCGATCCCCGGCACGAGGAAGTGACCCTCGAAGAAATCGAGGCGGTGCTCCTGCAGATTCAAAACCTCGATCCGCCCGGGGTTGCGGCGCGCAGCGTGGACGAATGTCTCGCGGTCCAGTTGCGCCAGCTTCCTGCCGGCACCAAGTGGCGCGATGCCGCCCTCACCCTGGTGACCGAGCACCTCCACGTGCTTGCGGCGAAGAACTATGGGCGGCTCATGACCGCGCTCGGGCTCGAGAAAGTCGAGCTCCAATGCGTCATCAAGCTGATCCGATCCCTCTCCCCCCGCCCCGGTGCCGCCATCGAGTCCTCCGCGCCGGAGTACGTGATCCCCGATGTCTTCGTGCGCAGGGAAGAAGGCGCGTGGAAGGTCGAGCTGAACCCGGACGCATCTCCGAGGCTGCGCATCAATTCACAGTATGCGAACCTTATTCGGAGGGCAGACGACAGTGCCGACAACCTCACCCTGAAGAGCCACCTGCAGGAGGCGCGCTGGTTCATCAAGAGCCTCTTGAACCGCGGCGAGACCCTGCTGAAAACGGCAACGTGCATCGTCGAACGCCAGAAGGGGTTCCTCGAGCACGGCGAGGAAGCCATGAAGCCCATGGTGCTCGCCGACATCGCGCAGACCATCGGCATGCACGAATCGACGATCTCCCGGGTGACCACACGGAAGTACATGCACACACCGCGCGGGCTCTTCGAGCTCAAGTTCTTCTTCTCTAGCCACGTCCATACATCTAGTGGCTCGGACGCTTCCTCGACGGCGATCCGCGCGGTGCTCAGGAAGCTGATCGCGGCGGAGAACCCGGCCAAGCCCCTGAGCGATCAAAAACTCAAGGAGATCCTCTCCGATCAGGGGATCAGGATCGCACGGCGCACCGTCGCGAAGTATCGGGAGGCGATGACCATCCCGTCGTCGACCGAGCGGAAAGCGCTTTGACTCCGTTTCTCTCCGACTCCTGCCGCGATACGATAGCGTTGATCGCTCTCGCATCCGGCACCCGCAACCGTCCAGTGAGGAGGCTTCCATGCAGATCAATCTGACGGGACATCACGTCGAGGTGACGCCGACCTTGAGAGAGTACGTCAACAGGAAGCTCGGGCGCGTCGTTCGCCATTTCGATCACGTCACGAGCGTACACGTGATCCTGACCGTCGAGAAGCAGTCCAACAAGGCGGAAACGACCCTGCACGTCGCGGGCGCCGACTTGTTCGCCAACGCATCCCATCACGACATGTACGCCGCGATCGACATTCTCGCCGACCGTATCGACGGACAGGTGCGGCGGCACAAGGACAAGCTCACCGATCACCATCGTGCCGAAGGCGGCATCAAGGCACAGTTCGACTGACCGCCGAGTACGGCCCTCGATCGATCACCGTGTGTTGCGTGGCGTCGTCTCGGAGCGGACAGGCATGCGGCTGAACAAGCACTGCATTGAACGAGGGGAAGTGGCGCATGCTCTCCTTCCCACGTCCGACTCATCGGCGGACGGGAACGCCGCTCGATACTCCGGCCGCGGCCAGGGAATGGAATGGTAACCCTCGATCAGATACTCGCTCCCGAGCGCGTGCGCAGCAACGTGCCGGCGGCGAGCCGGAAGCGTACCCTTGAAGTGCTGGGAGAGATCCTCGCCAGCGCCGATCCGGAGCTGTCGGCACAGGCCATCTTCGACCGGCTCGTCGCGCGCGAGCGTCTCGGCTCGACAGGGCTCGGAGAAGGCTGTGCCCTGCCGCATGCACGCGTACCCGGCCTCGACCGTACCGTCGCGGCATTCCTGCGGCTTCGCAGAGGTGTGGATTTCGACTCTCCGGAACACGAGCCCGTCGATCTGGTCTTCGGGCTGCTTGTACCCGAGGAGTCGACGGACGAGCATCTGGAGATCCTCGCCGCGATCGCCCGCGTCTTCTCCGATGAACGGGTGCGGTCGTCGATCCGCTCAGCGGACGAGCCGACACGGATACGGGAGGTCCTGGTCAACAACGGCATCTCCGCCTGAGCCGGGCGGGAGCGCGTCTCAAGACCGAATATGGTCGGACAGTCCCCGCGGTGAGCCCCGACGTGTCCGACCGTTCCGACCTCGCCGGCCTCTTCCAGACCCTTTCGCCCGACGCCCAGGCCGCGGCGCTCGTCTACGGGGTCGTGGACCCTCATGTCCGCACGACGTGGCAAGTCGCGCTGATACTGCGCCACGCCGACATCCG
>JAKZYK010000287.1:0-4600 GCA_047514485.1 Gammaproteobacteria bacterium | reverse complement strand
GCCTCACTGCAATGCAGCGCGGAGCAGCGTGATGGCGGACGAGTGGTACTACGAGCAGTTCGAGAATCACACCCGGCTCGGGATGCAGGTCAAGCGCCGCCTCGTCTCCGAGCAGAGCGATTTCCAGAAGATCGATCTCTTCGAAGCGGAGCGATACGGGCGGGTGCTCGCGCTCGACGGGGTGTATCAGACGAGCGAGGCGGAGGAGTACTTCTACCACGAGATGCTCGTGCACCCGGCGATGACGAGCGTACCGCGGATCCGCCGCGCGCTCGTCATCGGGGGCGGAGACGGCGGTACCGCTCGCGAGGTCCTGAAGCACCCCGAGGTCGAGCAGTGCGTGATGGTCGAGATCGATGCCAGGGTCGTCGAGGCGTGCAAGGCGCACCTGCCGTCCATCGGCACCGCCTGGGACGATCCGCGGCTCGATCTGCGCATCGGCGACGGCATTGCGTTCGTGAAGGAATCCGACACCGAGCCGTTCGACGTAATCTTCCTCGACGGAAGCGATCCGATCGGCCCGAGCACCGGCCTCTACGACGAGGCGTTCTATCGCGGCTGTGCACGGGTGCTCGCGCCGAACGGTGTGTTCGCTCTGCAGAGCGAGTCGCCGTTCCTGATGCGCGAGATCTTCCTCCAGATCCAGGAAACGCTGCGCCGGGTGTTCGAGCGGGTGGACCCGTACTTCGGGCCGGCGCCGATCTACGGCTGCGGGATATGGTCGTGGACCTGCGCATCGCGGGGGATCGATCCGATGGCGATAGTGGATGCCCGCGCCGAACGGATCGAGGCGCAATCGCGCTACTACAACCGCGACATCCACCGCGGCGCCTTCGCGGTGCCGAACGATCTCCGCCGCTGAGTCGGAGGGCGGAACACGTGCGATGTAATCGCACGCCACGGCGCCGGACGCGCATCGCAAGCCCGGGTGATGGTGTTGGGTGAGCCGGGCCAGCGGCGTGCGTGAAGGGCACGGAGGCCCGGACGCAAGCTCCATCCGGAGCGAAACGCCCTTGGTACCTGCAGCACCCGGCCATGAGCCGGCGCGCAATGCGGGCTACACTTGACCGATCGCCGCCGCGCACGGGCAATATCATCAGCCTGGAGAGGATCCGCAACGCACATGGAATACGTGATCGACCCACCCGAGACGCCGAGTCTCGCCGTCGCCGGCGCCGTCGCGCGGTTTCCGGTGCGCCGCATCTACTGCGTGGGCCGGAACTACGCCGCGCACGCCCGCGAGATGGGGCATGACCCGGACCGCGAGCCCCCGTTTTTCTTCCAGAAGAACCCCGATGCCTTGCTGCCGAGCGGCTCGAAGTTTCCCTATCCGGCCGTCTCCCGCGACGTGCATTTCGAGATCGAGCTGGTCTGTGCGATCGGCACGGGCGGCGCCGGCGTCGCGGCCTCGGACGCCCTCGACCACGTATGGGGCTACGCGGTCGGGATCGACATGACCCGCAGGGACCTCCAGGGAACGGCGAAGAAGCTCGGCCGCCCGTGGGAGGTCGGCAAGGCGTTCGACCACTCGGCCCCGTGTACCCGGGTGCATCCGGTCGGCGCGGTGGGGCATCCGGTCGAGGGGCGGATCTGGCTCGACGTGAACGGCAAGACCCGGCAGGACGGGAACTTGAACGAGCTCATCTGGACCGTGCCGGAGATTATCGAACAGCTCTCCGCCCTGTTCACGCTGGCCCCCGGTGATCTGATCTTCACGGGAACGCCGGCCGGGGTCGGAGCGATCGAGCGTGGCGACGTCATGGCGGGCGGTGTCGCGGGCGTGGACACAATCGAAATCGAGGTGGGGTGACGCATGACGATGAGCGATCGGCTGGACAACATGCCGCAGTTCGAGCTCACGGCCGGACAACAGGCGCTGATGGAGCGTGCCCGCGAGTTCGCGCGCGAGGTCGTCGAGCCGCGCGCGGCCGAGGTGGACCGCACCGAGCAGTATCCCTGGGACAACGTCGAGGCGCTGCGCGACGCCGGCTTCATGGGCATGACGATCCCCGAGGCCTACGGCGGCCAGGGACGAAGCTTTCTCGACACGGCACTCGTCATCGACGAGATGGCGCAAGCGTGCGGGGTCACCGGCCGGATCGTGGTGGAGGCGAACATGGGGGCGATCTCGGCCCTCATGCACTACGGGACGGAGGTGCAGAAGCGCCTCGGCGCCGGGTTGGTGCTCTCCGGCGACAAGCCCGCGATCTGCATCACCGAGCCCGGGGCGGGAAGCGCAGCCGGGGAGATGACCACCCGCGCGGACAAGCGCGGCGACGGCTACGTCGTCAACGGCGCGAAGCACTGGATCACCGGCGGCGGCGTCTCGCGCCTGCATCTCGTGTTCGCACGGGTATTCGACGAGCACGGCGTCGAGCAGGGGATGGGCGGCTTCATCGCGATCCGCGACGAGACCCCGGGGTTGAAGATCGGCACGCGCGAGCCGGCGATGGGGCTGCGCGGCATCCCCGAGACCGAGATCCGGTTCGAGGACATGGAGATCACGGCCGACCGCGTCCTCATGCCTCCGAGCGGATTTCGGCACGGGTTCGCGGACCTGATGAATGTCTACAACTCACAGCGGGTCGGCGCGGCGACCGTCGCCCTCGGTATTGCCGACGGCGCCTACCGGCGTGCCCTCGCCTACGTCGGCGAGCGCGAGCAGTTCGGGCGTCCGCTCGCCGAGTTTCAGGGGCTGCAATGGATGCTCACGGACATGAGCATCCAGATCGCCGCGGCCCGGCTCATGGTCCACAGGGCGGCGGCGAGCGCCGCTCCGTTTCCGGACGTGACCCTGGCCGCCCAGGCCAAGATCTTCTCCTCGGAGATGGCGATCAAGGTCACCAACGATGCGCTCCAGTGCTTCGGAGCGCGCGGTTACTCGCGCAACCTGCCGCTCGAACGCATGGCCCGCGACGCCCGGATGTTCACCATCGGCGGCGGCACCGCGCAGATCCTGCGCACGGTGGTGGCGTCGCGCATCCTCGGCCGCAAGCTCCCGCAGACCCGCGACGGATTCAGCCGGCTCGCGGCGAAGGGATAGAGAAACAGCCTGCCGATCTGCGTTGTCTTCATGAACCGTCCATGCCTCCGGCATGGTCCCGCGCCAAAGTCAGGTCGCGATACCGAATAGCGGTGTCGCGCGGCGCGCCTCGATGACGGCACGCATCGCATCGTCGCCCGGAGATGCTTCGAACCGGCTCGCCGCCTCGAGCACCACCGGCAACAGGTCCAGGTCGCCGACCGTGTTGAGAAAGATCCGTGGCTTGGCCAGCACCCAATGGACGGCGCGCTCGATATCGGCCGGATCCTCCAACGGCTGATACCAGGTGTTGCGGTTCGGCTCGGTCGTGGCCCAGGGACCGCGTGCCACCGACTTGATCGTCTGCACCGCGACATCGCGCTCTTCGCACACGGCGCACACCGTATCGAAGTCCTCGCGGTAACGCTCGCTCTCGCCCATGACGAAGTTCCACGGCATCAGGACGGAGTCGAAGTCGAAGCGTTCAAGGCTCTTGCGGTGCATCGACGCGATGCTCCATCCGTGCCCGGTCACGCCGATGAAACGGGTCAGGCCCTCCGCGCGGGCTTCGACCGCCGCCTCCAGAGCGCCGCCGGCTCCCATCGCGATCTCCCATTCACCGGGATGCGCGAGCGAATGGAGTTGGAGCAGATCGACCGAGTCCACCCGAAGTCGGTCGAGGGAACGCCGAATCTCGTCATGCGCGGCGGCGTAGGTGCGCTGCCCGGTCTTCGTCGCGAGGAAGAAGTCGTTGCGGTGCGCGCGCATCCACGGCCCGATCCGAAGCTCGGCGTCGCCGTAGCGGGGCGCGGTGTCGATATGGTTCACTTCGTGCTCGAGCAGGAGATCGAGGGTGCGGTCCGCTTCGGCCTGGCTCACGTTCTTGAGCGCCGCTGCTCCGAATACCGTCACCGTGCTCATGTGCCCGGTACGACCGAATCTCCTCTTCTCGATCATTCGATTTCTCCATCGCCGGGTCGTTCACTCCCGGTGACCCGCCAAGGTAGTCGATGACCGCCGCTCGGGTCCATCGGCGCGGCGAGCGGAGATGCGGCACGGCGGCTCACGCCGCGCGCCGGCGCCGTTGAGCCCCAGACCGCGAGCGAGGGCACGCCCATGCGCCGTGGCTGTTCCAGGATCAGAGCCTGAAGCAGAGCCGGAAACCGGATGATCAGGGTCGAGGAGGAAGGCGAGCCGCGCGAGCCCAGGTACGCGGCGGGGGAGGGTGTTCCGATTCCTGCGTCTTGCATCATCGCCGGGCCGCTGGCCGATACCAACGATCCAGCTCGACATCCACCCTGTTGCGTGATTCGCCTCCTCTGTCTCCACCGGGCAGGCATGCTCGTGGCTATGGTCTGGAGTCGTTCGAAATGACTCGGGTCACATGAACACATCGCGTATTCTCGGCCCGGCGCAATGAAACTGGCGCGGCGCCCGAGCACACCACCGAGGAGATTCGCCATGAAGCCCACCGCAAAGCTCCGGCAACTGCTCGCGCGCGACGGATTGCTCATCGCGTGCGGCGTGTATGACGCCCTCGGGGCGAAGATCGCAGAGGAGGCCGGCTATCAGGCGGTC
>JAKZYK010000286.1:0-6076 GCA_047514485.1 Gammaproteobacteria bacterium | reverse complement strand
CGACGGACATCCGAGCTCCTGCCGGTGGTCCGCGCGGGACGCAGGGCGAATGCTCGTCGCGCTCGGTTTGTCGTGGCGCGCTGCCGGCCGGTTCTTCTACGAACAAGCGTCGCCTGCCCGATGTCCGGCGGTCTGCGCTGTCCCGCTCCTGCCCGCCGTGTCGATGTCGATCGCGCTCTCGCGTCCGTTCGTCCCGCAATGGCGTGTCCATCCGTTCTCCGGGATTCTGGTGCTCGGATCGCCGTTCATGTGGAAGTACCGGCGCCTGCCTTCCAGCATGTTTTCGATGCTTCTTGTGGCGTACCCGAGACCTTCGAACGCCTTGGTCTCGATCATTTGCACGACCGTGCGGAGCGCACCCCGATCCGCCTCCTGCAGTGCGTCGAAGTACCTGGGCTTCTCCAGTGCCGTGATCACCGGCGTCGGCTCCACTCGCCTGGCGAAGACGTAGCTCATCATCAGCCCTGCCGTGCGTCCGTTCCCGTCTTCGAACGGGTGGATTTGCATGAAACGGTGGTTCAGTCCGCCGGCAGATCTTCGATCGGTCTCCAACTCGTCGGCTCGTCTGCCGAGCGTTGGCAGTCCTCCTTCGCAGCGCGGCGACTGCGCTCCGGTGACCGTCACCGCATTCAATCCCTTGCTCCCTTTCTCCTGCTCCGTCGTCCCTGGGTCATTTCGCGCTACCTCGGCCTGCCGGGCGTGCTCTTCCTCGCTGACCACGCCTTGCGCAGGAGTAAGTTCCCCGACAACGGAGTTCCGGCGCGAGTCCCGAGTCGACGGTTCGCTCATCCAGCGGCCGGCGCATCTCGTACGGCGCACCGCCGGGCTCGGCCCGACCCGGGAGTGTCGCCGTTGTGATAAAACACGTGCGCACCGCCCACACTGCCGGCCTGCGTTCGGCGCACGACATGGGAGCAATCCGTGACGGTTGAGTTGCAGACGTTCGACACGCTGCGCGACGCCTCGACTGCGGTCGGGCGCGAGCCCGGGGCGCGCTTCCTCGGCGGCGGCACCCTGCTCGTGCGGGCGCTCAATGAGGAGGTGGCGCATTTCTCGACCATGGTGCGGTGTACCGATCGACAGCTGGTAGAGATCCGCGCATCGGGGTCTCGGGTTCGCATCGGCGCCGGGGTCACCATGGCGCGAATCCTTGCGAGCCCCGAGCTTGCCTTCCTCCACCCGGCCGCCCGCTCCGTCGGCGGCCCCGCGGTACGCGCGCAGGCGACGGTCGGGGGCAATCTGTTCGCGCCCCCGCCCTACGGGGACTTTGCCGCCGCCCTGCTTGCGCTCGACGCGCGAGTCTCCGTCCAGAGCGGATACAGCCCACGCGAGATACCCATCGATGAATTCCTGCGCGATCGCGACTCGCAGTCGCGAGCGGTCGTCGCCGGAGTCGAGCTCGCACGCCCGCGCGGCGAACGCTCGTTCCGGTTCCTCAAGGTATCGAAGGTCAGGCCCAAGGGGGTGTCGCTGCTCACCATCGCCGCCAGGCTGGAGGACTCGGCCGGTCGGCTCGCCGGGGTGAGAATCGCCTACGCGAACATGGCACCGGTCCCGATCCGTGGCGTCGCGGTGGAGCGCGCATTGGAAGGCCGACGGCTGGAGCGCCCGACAGTCGAGGCTGCCGCCGCGGTCGCGGCGGACGGCTGCTCGCCGCCCACCGACGCCATCGCGTCCGCGTGGTATCGCCGGGAGGTCCTGTCCGTGCACCTCTCGCGACTCTTGCTTGGCGGGGCCTGACGGGCGGGGCGATGTCACATGCGACGCTCGGTTGTCGACTCGACCGCCATGACGGCACAGGGACGATCACCGATGGGACCTGATGGCAAAGGGGCCAAGACACACGACTGAAGGGGAAGAGGTGTCTCACATCACACTCGACTTCCGGCTGAACGGCAGGGACCGCACCGAGCTGATCGCCGGCGACGAAACGCTACTGTCGCTGCTTCGCAACCGGCTCGACACGACTTCGATCAAGCAGGGCTGCCGGCAGGGCACCTGCGGGGCCTGCACCGTCATCGTCGACGGCGAGCCCCGCCTTGCCTGCATCACGCTGGCCGCCACCTGCGAGGGCCGCGCAATCGAAACCGTTGAATCGCTGCCCGGATACGACCGACTCCATCCCCTGCAGCAGGCGTTCATGGACCACTTCGCGGCCCAATGCGGCTTCTGCACCACGGGCATGCTCATGGCGGCCAAGGCGCTGCTGAATGCCAATCCGAGTCCGACCCGCGAAGATGTCGTCGACGCGATCAGCGGCAACATCTGCCGGTGCACCGGCTACGAGCCGATCATCGACGCGGTCCTCGCCGCGGTGGGCGGGGAAGGCGCGAAGGCATCGCGCAGCGCCTAGGGCAGGACGCCAAGTCGAGGATTCGAAGCCATGGAATTCCGCAAGGACCTCTTCGCCAACGAGCGCGACGACGACCTGAACGAGGTCGGTCAACCGACCCAGCGCCAGGATGCGCTGGGCCACGTCACCGGGCGCAGCCGATTCTTCGACGACCATGCCGTGCCCGGGATGCTGCACATGAAGTTCGCGCGCAGTCCTCATCACCACGCCCGAATCCGTTCGATGGACGTCCGCGAGGCGGCGCAGATGCCGGGCGTGGTGCGCGTCCTCACCTCCGAGGACGTGCCGAAGAAGGTCCACACCCTGCTCATCCTCCTCGACCTTGGCCCCGACGACGAGCCGCCGCTGGCGTTCGACAAGGTCCGCTACCGTGGCGAGCCGGTCGCAGCGGTGATCGCCGAGACCGAGTCGGCCGCTGCCGCGGCCGCCGCCAAGGTCCGGGTCGACTACGAGCCCCTGCCCTCGGTGTTCGACGTCGAAGAGGCGCTGGAGCCGGGTGCTCCGCTGATCAACGAGTACCACGGCCGCAACTGGTACGACTACAACGGCCACGACTTCCAGAAGATCCGCTTCGGCGACGTCGAGCGCGCCTTCCGCGAGGCCGACCACGTCATCGAGGAGCGCTACCAGATGACGCCCATCGAGCACGCGCCGACCGAGACCGGCGGGTGCATCGCGGCGCCCGATACCGCGGACCGCTACATCTGCTACACGAACACCCAGGCCCTCTTCTTCAGCCTGGAGACCGCGGCGCAGATCCTGAAGGTGCCTTCGAACCGGCTCCACTTCGTGGGCGGCACCGTCGGCGGCGGCTTCGGCGGCAAGGTGGACAGCGTCCACGAGCCGCTTGCGATCCTCGGGGCGATGCTCACCCAGCGCCCGGTGCGCAGCGCCTACAGCCGCGCCGAGGAGATGCAGGTGTCGAGCCCGCGCGGCGCGGAGCGGTTCTACATCAAGGACGGGGTGATGAACGACGGTCGGATCGTCGCCCGCTCCGCGCGCATCTACTTCGATGCCGGCGCCTACTCCCGGCTGTCCCCCTACGGTGCGGTCAAGGCCGCCGCTCACATGCCGGGTCCCTACTACATTCCGAACGTGTGGGTGGATGCGCGCTGCGTCTACACCAACCGTACTCCGTCGAGCGCGATGCGCGGCTTCGGGGTCACGGGGGCTGACTTCGCGCTCGAGGTCCAGATGGACAAGCTCGCACGCCTGGTCGGCATGGACCCCATGGAGTTCCGGATTCTCAACGCGTATCGGGACGGCGACATGAAGGCGCACCGGCGGGTGACCAAGAATGCGGCCCTCATCGAGTGCGTCCAGGCCGCGGCCCAGCTCGCCGACTGGCCGCTCTCGGAACATTTCCGGGCGATGTCCTCGATGCACGACGGCGGCGGCGAGCGCGGCGCAATCACGCCGACACCGGCACAGGGAACGGGATCAGGGAGCGGTTCATCCCGTCGCCCGGGGCCGCCTGCCGGCCCCGACGCCGCGGTGGCTGCGGCCCGGTCATCGACCTCGCCCGATGCGTCGTCCGGGGCACCGCGGGGTCCCGCCTCGTCGGCACGCAGTCCTCTGGCGGGAAGGGGCCGGATGTCGAGCCTGCTGGGAACGAGGAGGCGTTAGAGACGATGGCGAGAAAACGCGGGCGCGGGATCGCATCGGTCAACTACCCGATCGGCATGAACCTCGGTGGAGATCCGAGCCAGGCGCTCGTGCATTCCAACCCCGGCGGAAAGTTCACCGTCGCCCTCTCCTCGATCGATCTGGGACAGGGCATGAAGAGTGTAGTGCGGCAGATCTGCGCGGAAGCCCTCGGCGTCCCGGTCGAGGATGTCTTTGTCGACACCGCCGACTCCGACACCGGGCCGCACTGCATGGGCAGTTTCGCCTCGCGCGGGACCCACCGGGTCGGCAACGCGGTCATCGCGGCGGCCGAGGAGGCGCGCGGCGTCCTGCTCGAAGCGGCGGCCGAGAAGCTCGAGGTCGACGCTGCCGATCTCGTCACCGACGGCCGCGGCAACATCCATGTGCGCGGCGCTCCGTCGCGCTCAATCACGGTGGCCGAGGCGTCCGGCGCGGCGCAGTTCGAGCAGGGCCGCACTGTGTCGGGGCGCGGGATCTTCCTCATTCCCATGTCGACTCCGGACCCAGAGACCGGCGAGATGGATCCGGTGAGCTGCTACGCACATGCTTGCATGGTCGCCGAGGTCGAAGTCGACGACGAGACCGGAGAGGTCGAGGTCATCTCCATCAAGGCCGCCTACGAGGTCGGTCGCGCGATGAATCCGAAGCTCGTGGAGCAGCAGCTCGTGGGCGGCGGCTGGATGGGGATGAGCCACGCGCTCTGGGAAACCACCGAGCCGTACTACCCCGACCGATCGCACGGCCCGACCGACTTCAACGAGTACGTGATGCCCGGGCCGGGGGACATCTGCAAGCAGCGCTTCGCGATCCTGGAGCGGCCCGCTCCGGACGGTCCCTACGGCGGCAAGGGCGTCGGCGAGATGTGCTCGACGCCCCCCATCCCCGCCATCGCCAACGCGATCTTCGACGCGGTGGGGGTGCGCATCGACGAGATGCCGTTCACGCCGGAGAAGATCCTGCGCGCGCTGAAGGAGCAGGGCGGGGCGCGATGAAACGCGGCGACCGCGTGTACGTGTTCTTCGCGGAGCTCGGGCTCGGCCCGGGCGATTATCCGGGCTGCGCGATGTGTCCCGCCATAACGGTGAAATCGCAACAAGCGGAGCATTTGTAACATGAGACGCCGGCTTGCCTGGACTCCGCCTGCGAAGGCCGGACGCAAGTCGCCGGCGCCATCCACCGATGGGTCGGAACCTGGGTCGGGTGACGGCGCGGGGACTACGGTGGGTGGTTGGACAGCGACGGGCCCGGTGTCGGGCCAGGCTTCGGTTGTCGCGCCGGCGGTTGCTTCGGGCTCCGTGCCGGCACGAGTGTCCAGCCCGGCCACGCCGCGTCCGCACAGCGTCCCACGCCGATTCGAATCCCCCGAGGCGCTCGGATCGGCACTGCGCGGGGCCGCCTACGTCGCCGGTGAGGGTCTCAGCACCGCGGCCTTTCTCGCCCTTTCGCTTGGCAAGCCGCTGTTGCTGGAGGGCGCCCCCGGGGTAGGCAAGACCGAAGCGGGCAAGGCGCTCGCGGAGGTGCTCGGTCGCGATCTCATCCGACTCCAGTGCTACGAGGGTATGGACTCTTCGTCCGCGCTCTACGAGTGGAACTAGCCCGCGCAGATGCTCGCGCTGCGCCGTGCCGGCGAGCGGGACATCGATCTGTACGACGAGACGTTCCTGATCGAGCGCCCGCTGCTCGCGTCTCTGCGCGCGCCCGCCCGCACCCTTCTCCTCATCGACGAGATTGATCGCTCGGACCACGAGTTCGAGGCGTTTCTCCTGGAGTTCCTGTCCGATTTCCAGATCTCGATCCCGGAGACAGGCACGCTCCGAGCCGAGGTGCCGCCGGCTGTCGTACTGACCTCGAACCGCACCCGCGAGCTGCACGAGGCGCTGCGCCGGCGTTGCGTCTACGACTGGATCGATTACCCGGATTCCGAGCAGGAGATCGAGATCGTGGGGCTGCGCGCCCGGGACGTCGCCGAGCGCACCGCCCGCGCCGTCGTTGCCGCGGTCGGGGAGCTGCGCGAGATGCCGCTCGCGAAGCCGCCGGGGGTTGCGGAGGCGATCGACTGGGCCGAGGCGGCGGAGC
>JAKZYK010000285.1:0-12686 GCA_047514485.1 Gammaproteobacteria bacterium | reverse complement strand
TATCAGATTGGCATTCATCGCATACCGACGTGCAACCTGCGCAACCGAAACACCAGCCGCCGTCGTCTGAAAACAGATTGAACGCTTCTCATCATCCGGCCAACGCCGCTTCTTCTGCTTCACAGCCATAGAGTGCCCCTAGGTGTCCACTATCAATGGTGGACACTAACCCATCAAAATCTGCGCCGTTAGGCGGGGCACACCGGACGCTTACGGTCTATGCAAACAACGTTGGGATCCCGCCGCCATTTATCCGCGCGCCGTGATCGGAGCGGTAGGCCCTCAGAGCCAGTCTTTATAGAAATCGCGAACCGGTCCCAACAGGCCTGACGCAAGGCGTCTCTGCGCTGCCTCGGCGGCTGTATCCGGGCGATCGAGAGTGCGGGAGATCTCCTCGAGGATTGAGTGGCGGTCGATATTCGTGAAACGCCCCTCGTGATAAACCTCCTCGCCGCCGATCAGGACTGTCTGCACTGCCCGGGATTTCGCCCGCCGCACGAGGACGTCAACGAGCGGCATGCCCAGATCCTGGTACGGCCAAGTTACGGCAGCCCAGTCGAGAAGGACAATATCGGCCAGCTTCCCCGGCGCGAAACGCCCAATCCGGTCTGCAAAGGGGGTCGTCGCAGCACCGTGCTCGGTCGCCATGCGCAGGATCTCCGAGGCCATTGGATGTGATGTACTGTGTCCGGGCTTGCGGTGGAGTGTGAGCGCAAGGCGCATTTCCTGGAGCATGTCGCGGTCGTCGTTTATCCCGGCCTCGTCGATGCCAAGGGCAACCGGCACCCCACTGGCCAGGAAGCCGACAAGGTCCGCAATCCCGCTCTTGAGACGGAGGTTGGACGAGCAGTTGTGGCAAAGGCAGCCGCCGCGCTCGGCGACGAGCGCAACGTCGTCCTTGGTCATCCAGACACCATGGCCGATCGTGAGTTGCGGTCCGAGCAGGCCGAGGCGATCAATATGCGCAAGTGCCGAGCCGCCTGATCGTCGCCGAGCGTACTCGAGCTGATATGGGGTCTCGAGAAGGTGCATGTGTATCGGCGCGCCGGTTTCCTCGGCCATGCGAGCCGCGCTTTCCAGCCCAGTGTCCGAGAGCCAGTGAAGGTTCGAGGGGGCAATCTGGATGCCGATCAGCGGTGCGTTGGCCCATCGTGCACGGAGCGTGTGAAAGACGCCGATTTGTTCGGCGAGCGGCAGGCCGAAGCCCGCGAGGTAGGCCGATGCGGGCGCGCGGAGCGGGGACGGCAGAGAGGCAACGAACTCCTCGTCCGCGGCGTAGATCATCCGGTTCTGGTCGCGAAGCGCGAAGGAATAGGACGCCCGCATACCGAGCTCGGTATAAGACCTGATGATGGCGTCGGCGCGCGCGAGAACCGCGTCGGTGTCGCCGGGCGCGCGGCTGTCGAGATGCTGAACGGTGGTCACGCCCGAGGCGATCATCTCGAAGGCCGAGAAAAGCGTGTCGAGGCGCGGATTAACGTCGCGCATGGCAAGGCGCTCGGCGAACCAGAGCTCAAGTGGCTGGTCGCAGGCGCCGAGCTGGAACGGGGTCAGCCCGACATGGTGATGCGCATTGATGAGGCCCGGGATCGCGACCCGGCCGCGCCCGCCAATCTCTTGCGCCTCGGGATGTTCGCGGCGGAGCGTGTCCGCCGGCCCGATCGCCGCAATTGTATCGTCCTGAACGAGGATCGCGGCCTCGGAGAGGATCTCGGGGCTGCCGTCCTTCGCGAAGCCCGTGACGATCCGGTCGGCGACGACGAGGGTCCGGTTCATGCCCGCGTCCGTGCCATCGCGCGTTTCAGAGAATACCGAACCGCAGCCGGTACAGGTTCGATGAGCGGCACCCGTGCGGTCGCGGCAAGCACCCGCGCCGCTACCGTGAGCGGGCCGCCGCCGATCACGACTGCGTCCACTCCCCCTTCGCGGACCGCCTGCTCGACGGCCGCCGCGAGCGCTGCCTCGAGCGCGGCCGGGTCGGCCGTAAGCGCCGCTGGATCGCCGGGCGTCGTCCAAGTGCCTGCGAAGCGGCGATGCCCGTAGCGCGAGGCGGTCTCGGCGATCCGGTCGCAAAGACGCGGCGTCGTGGTAACGACGGCGAAGCGGCGCGCTCCCTCGGCCGCCTCGGCCATTCCGGCTTCGGCGATGCCGGTCACCGGTACATCGAGCGCCGCTCGAAGCGCGTCGAGCCCCGGATCGCCGAAAGCCGCGATAATCACGGCGTCGGCATAGCGGAGCGCCGGCGCAAGCGCGGCAACCGCCTCGGCCGCCACCGCGAGTGCCGAGGGCTCGGTTATGAGAGTAGCCCCGAAGGTGGCCGTGTGCCCCAGAACCCCGGCGCGCGCGCCGGCCGTTTCGGCCGCGATCTCGACCATCACACCAGTGATTGCGGTCGAGGTGTTGGGATTTACTAGCGCAAGCTTCACGGCGCGACCTCGGCGAAGGCGGTGGCGATGTCGATCCGGCGCGCAATCCAGAGCCGGTCGCGTCGGCGCGCAAGTTCAGCGAGGATCCTGTCGAATGCCTTGAAGCGCCCGGGTCGACCCACGATGCGCAGGTGAAAGCCGATATTGAGAAGCCGCGGCAGACCGTCTTCTGCCTCAGCCTCGAGGACGTCGAGCGCGTCGGAAACGTATTCCACCATCTCGCCCGCCCGGACGAACCCGTTCGGATGGAAGAACTTCATGTCGTTGGTGTCGAGCGCGTAGGGCACGACGATTAGGCCGGAGGGATCCCGGTAGGGGAGATCGTCGTCGAACCCGTTCGAGGTATAGACGTAGCCGCGCCTTGCAAGGAGGTCGCGGGTCCAGGGACTTTCCGCGCCCCGGCAGAAGAAACCGCGCGGCGATTGCCCGGTCGTGCTGGCGATTGCGGCAGAGGCGCGGTCGAGATCGGCGGCCTCTTCCTCGGCGGTGTCGTACTCGGCATGGGGCCTCCAGAGCCAGCCGTGGCACGCGGTCTCATGACCGTCCTTTGCAAGCATCGAGAGCACCGGTGCGGCGCGCTCGGCGGCCCGGCCGCAAGCGAAGAGCGTCGCAGGAATCTTGTGGTGCCGGAGCACGTCGGCCATCCGCCATGCTCCGGCACGTGTTCCGTAGGCAAAGTTCTGCGCTTGTCCCGGATCGGGTCTGCCTTCGGGAACGACCGAGATGACCTCTCCGATCCGCTCGCTTGCCGTATCCCCGTCGAGCACCTGAAGTTCCGCACCTTCTTCGACATTTACCACGACGGAGACCGCGAGGCGCGCCCCGTTCGGCCAGGTGAAGTCTGGCCACTTTCCTTCGTAACCGATGAGATCGCGGCTCACGTCTCTGTCTCCATTTCGCCTCCCGGGGCGAAGCCTGAGGGACAGGTGCGCGGGACCCAGTCGGCATGTCCGAGCCCCGCGCGCGCGGCATGCGCGATCTCGGCCCGTGTTGCGAACCAGACGCCTTCATGGCTGCCGGCATAATCCAGGAAGGCCTCAAGGCCGCCAATGCGAGCGGGCCGGCCGATGATCCGGGTGTGGAGCCCAATTGAGAGCATCCGTGGCGCGGACACGCCCTCTGCATAGAGCCGGTCGAACGCGTCGATGCAGTAGCGCGCAAAATCAGAGCCGAAGACAAAGCCGCCGTTGTTGTGGAACCGCATGTCGTTGGTGTCGAATGCGTAAGGCAGAATGACATGTGGCCCGGCAGTCGTCTCGACGATGTAGGGGAGATCGTCGTTGTAGGCGTTGTTGTCGTAGAGGAACCCACCGTGCTCGATGAGAAGATCGCGCGTGGCGAGCGAGGTCGCGGAGCGAGTGTGCCAGCCGAAGGGAGGCGCGCCGGCTGCGCGCGTGATCGCGGCGACCGTGCGGGCGATGGCACGACGCTCGGTCGCTTCGCTCATGTAGACGTGCCGTTCCCAGCGCCAGCCATGCGCGGCGACCTCGTGGCCGTCCGCAACTGCTTCTCCGGCGATCCAGGGTGTCGCAGCGACAGCCCGCCCGCATGCGTTGAGCGTAGCGCGAATGCCACGAGCACGGAGCGCGTCGCGGATCCGCGGCCAGCCGGCGCGCGGGCCATACTCGAAATGGCTCTCCATGCAAAGATCGCGCGCGCCCTCGACCGGTTCGATGGCCTCGTACACATGCTCGTTACGTTCATCGCCCTCGCTGAGCGTGAGTTCCGCACCTTCCTCGATATTTACGACGACTGAGACAGCAAGCCGCGCTCCGTTCGGCCAGCGGATCGCCGGCGGGCCCTGGCGGTAGCCCTTGAAATCGCGCGGGCTCACGCTGCCCTCGCCGCATCCATGAACCGCAGACAGCGTTCGGCGTCCCATTGCAAGAGATCGTCCTCCGCAGCGTCACGGCGCATGAGAGCGCTCGAAACGATAACACCGTCGCTCGCCGCAAGGGCCTCGGCGATGTTTGCGTCGCTAACACCGCCTCCGATCAGGAGCGGGCGGCCGGGCACCGCCTCTCGAACGGCAGCGATCCGCGAAAGCGTGTCGGGGAAACTTGAACCCGTGACGATGAGCCCGTCAGCCCCGGCCTTGGCGGCCCATTCTGCGGCGAAGGGCTGGGTTTCGTCGGAGAGCGGGCGCGCGGTTCGGTCATGTACGTCGGCTAGAATGGTGATGTCGCGCCGGCCGAGCGCGGCCCTGTGCGACACGGCAACTGCGCCGAGCCCGTAGCGCGGACCCTCGGCAGTCATGGCGCCGCCGACGAAAACCTTTATCCGCACGAACCCGGCACCCGTGGCATGAGCGACGGACAGCGCCGCATCGGGATCGTGCGCCTCGATGATTATGCCGAGTCCGAGTTGCGGAAACTCCGCGCGGGTCAGGCGCCCCAGCGCGGCCATCATCGCAAGCGTTCTGGGCGCTGCCGGACCCGAAGTTCGTGTCTGATCCTGAAGCTTGATCCAGGGTACGCCCGCCTCGGCAAAGACACGGGCATTGGCTAACGCGTACTCCTCGAACCAACCCATCGGGCGATGCCGCGACAGTGCGAAATCAGGAAGATGGAGAGCCGCGATTATCGGTAAACCTGCCTCGAATACGTTCTGCTTCATGTTGTTGCCTTCAAAGTGAGGGCCGCCCGCGTGGCGGCGCGATCGGCGCGCAGGGCGCCATCTGCGCCGAAGTGTGCCACGATTTGTGCCGCCGAGATCGCTCCGAACCGCGCCGCTGTCACCGGATCGCCAGTCTCGACGAGCCCGGCGAGAAATCCGCCGCAGAAACTGTCGCCCGCGCCGGTGGGATCGACGGTTTTTGCAGGCTCGGCCGGAACCTGCACGGGCGCGCGCGCGGCGCGGTCCCAGACGAGCGCTCCCTTCGAACCAAGCTTGACGGCGACCGATCCCGGGCAGCGCGCCGCGAGGGTGGCGAGCGCTTCGGCGAGACCCGCCGAGGGCACGAGCGCCCGAAGCTCGACCTCGCTCGGGAGGAATGCATCAAGGCGAGCGAGGACGGGTGTGATCTCGTCGAGGCTTTTGGCGGCGAGCTGCCAGCCGGGATCGGCGGTGACAAGCGCTCCGCCTGGTGCGAAGTGATCGAGCATCGCCAGCATCACCTCAGGCTGGCTTGGTGCGAGGTGGACGCCTTTAGCGTCGCGCCACGCGGCCGGAATCTGAGCCGGCGTCAGCGGATGGCGGTCGCGGAAATCGGAATAGCTGATTTCGTCGGGCGCAACCCTTTCGGCCAGGGAGGCTCGCCATTGGTCGATCTCGTCGGGGCTCAGCCGGTCGGTCGGGAACCCTGCCTCGGCGAGAGAATCCGGCGGGCTGGCGAACTCTTCCTCGCGATTTCCCTCGGCGTCATAGATGAACCAGTTGCAGGTGGCGAGCCGCTCGCCCGACCAGGCGACGCCGCCAAGATCAACGCCGCGGGACTCGAGGCGTTCGATCGTAGCGCGTGGATAAGTTTCGACAGCGCAGCTGACGAGTCCAACGCGGGGTCGCCACATCAGCGCGCCAACGGCCGAATAGGCCCCGTTTCCACCTGCTTGCGCCAGCGCCACCTTTCCGTCGGCCGAGATAACGTTGTCGACCGTCAGACCCCCGACCGTGACGAGATCGGGGACCACCTCAGCCTCCAAGCCGCGGCGCGCCGAGACCAATGGCGTCGCGCTCGACGGCGGCGTGGTAGCCGTAGAGATGGAGTGGGACACTGTAGACGATGGGCGCGGTTTCTTCGGCGACCGGCGGCAGATGCCAAGAAACGTCGGCGACTTCAGCGATTTCCGTTTCGCCTTCAGGAATGAGCGCGATGCAGAACCCCTCGCTGCCGTGGCTCATGATCGCGGTTTCCAGGGCACGTGCGTGGCTTGCCGAGTCGGGAGCGACGAGGAACATTGGATCGCCGGCCTTCTGGGTCCGGTAGTGGTGGTATTCCTCGAGCGGGAAGGCGTAGGCGTGGATCGGCGCCAGTTCCTTGAGCTTCGCCGCACCGAACGCAGCTGGGGCGTAGTGGGGGCCGGCGCCGGCCAGCAGGACGAGGTCGGCGCGGGCGAGCCGTGTGGCGAGCGCTTTTGCCGGGTCGTAAAAGGACTTGGCCACCGCATCTACCTGGGCCGGAAGTGCGTCGAGCGCTGCGCGGAGCTTCGAAACTTCTGCACCGCGGGCTTCGGCGATGGAAGCGGTCAGCGCGAGCTTCAGCGCCATCGCTGCGGTGCTCGATTGTGTGGGCCAGCCGCCGCGCGTGGCGCGGATGTGAAGCGCGCCTGGGAATTCCTCCATCAGCGGCGAGCCAAGGGAATTCGACAGCCCGATCGCGTAGGCGCCGCGGGCGGCGGCGCCCTTCAGCCCGTCGATGACCGGTTCTGTCTTGCCGCTGGAGCTGAGGCCAATCACAACGGTCTCGTCGTCCACGACCTCGAGCCCGTAGGTGGCAAAGTCGAACGCCTCGCAGGGTTCGCAGACGGCGCCGAGCACTCGCTCCATCACGTGGCGGACGCCATACCCGGAGATCCAGCTATCGCCGCATCCCACCATCGCCACGCGCCGTATGGATCGATCGGCAAGATCGGCGGCGATTGCGGCGAGAGGCCCGACGTTGGCTTCGAGGGTCGCACGGATCGCTTTGCCCTGCGACATCATCTCGCTTTCAGTGAGCGCCACGCGGCGGAAGCGCTCCGGATCTCCGGGTGCGTCGGAGGACGATTCACGCTGGATCTCCCGCAGTCGTTGCTCAATGCTCACGTAATTCTCCCTTCAGACTATCTGAATCAATGCAAGGCACCGGCGTGCTGGCGCGCCGGTATTATTTTCGATATCTGTCACTTGAGTAAAAAACGCAAGTATCGATCGAGGAGTTACATTTATGTCCGAGGCCGCTTCCCAGTCGCAAATCAGCCCGCGGCACGAGCAAATCCTCGAAATGCTGAAGCGCGACCGTGTCGTCGAAGTTGCGAAGCTATCCGACGCGCTCGGGGTTTCAGCGGTCACAATTCGGTCCGATCTCGATGCGCTCGAGCGCCGGATTCTTCTACGCCGCATCCGCGGCGGTGCGACGTCAGTTCAGCCTGCACGCTTTGTGCGTCCACTCGAACTGCTGAGCCAGAGTTTCGGAGAGGAGAAGCAGCGCATCGGCGCGATGGCAGCCAGGATGGTCCGTGATGGCGAGACAATCATCCTCGATGCCGGGACCACCACGCTGGCGATGGCGCTCGCGCTGCCGGAGGATCTGCGAGATGTCGTTGTCATCACGAGCAGCCTCGATATCGCGATTTCCCTTGAGAATCATGCAGGTGTGACGCTGATGGTCACCGGTGGAACGGTAAAGAAAACTGGACGCAATCCGCGATCGCGCTCGCTGATCCCACCCTTCGCCGCGCTCCTGTTAGGCCAGATCAACGCCGATTGCGCTTATCTCTGCTGCGCCGGGATCCACGCTGGCCGAGGCTTCACGAACGCGCATTTCGAAGAGGTGGAGATCAAGCGCGCCATGCTCGCGGCTGCCAGGCGCGCAGTGATGCTGGGCGATCATGGCAAGATTGGCCATGTCGCGGGGGCGCGGATCGCGGGCGTCGAGGAGGGGAACCATCTCTCGTTTGCAGCATTTATATTTGCGAAAAGTTTCGATTTGATATCTTCTGAAAGTACGTGAGTCCGAGTCGCCGACTTGGGCCTGAACAATTCAAATGCACAGGGAGTATCCGATGAAATTGTCCCGAAGAACGGTCGTAGGCGGTTTAGCCGCTGCAACGACCCTTTCGAGCCCGACGATCTTGCGCGCACAGACCCGTGAGATGGTGATGGTGGGTTATGGAAATGATTCCGACGCCCCGCTCATCGCCGCAGGTGAAGAGCTCGGCCGTCGCAATTCCGGCGTTTCGCTGCAAGTGATCGGCGGACTCTCCGCCGAAGCGCTCGCGCAGATCAAGGCCGCGCGAGGTAGCTCGCCATACGATCTCGCCGTGATGGGTTCGCCCGCCATCATTAATGCGTTGGCCGAGGATGTCCTCGTTCCACTCGATTTCTCGAAGATCCCCAATTCGCAGAACGTCGACCCGCGTTTCATGCCCTACGGCTACGACGTCGGTCAGCCGATCTGGTTTGAGGGAATTGGCATCGCTTACGACACCACAAAGATCGAAACTCCGCCGACAGCTTGGAAAGAGCTCTGGAGTGGTGAATTCACCGGCCGCATCGGCATGTGCCGTCCGCAGTCAAACCTCGGGCTCGGCGTTCTCGCCGCGACCTGTGAGGCGTTCGGGATACCGCAGGACGACATGACCTTCGCGCTCGAGAAGTGGAAAGAACTCGATCCGCTCGTGGGACGCAGCCCGCCGTTGCTCCAACAGATGATCGAACGCGGCGAGGTCGACCTCGCGCCGCTCTGGCACGTCAACACCGCGCTGGCGGCCTCGGCGGGGCTTCCGATCGGCTATTCGAAGATCACCGGCCCCGGCCCGCTGATGCTGCCGACCAACATCGTCCATTTCGTCAACACCGCCGAAGGCACCGCAGACCTCGTCCATGAGTTCGCCGACATCCTTCTCCAGCAGGACATACAGGAGATGGCTGGCAGCGCGCCGATCTACTTCGGTACCGTGGTCGAGGGCATCGAGGTGCCTGCCGAAGCAGCGCCTTACGTCCCGTCGACGGCGGCCGAACTCGATAGCATGACTTCGCTCGAGTGGCCGTCCTTCGCGCCGCTCCGGGGCGAGACGGTGGAGGCCTTCGACCGAATGTTCGCGCTATAGTGCACGGACCTCTGGGTACCGCGACGAAGATTGCGACCGCGGCCCCGGTGCTTCGCATCGGGGCCGTCAGCAAGCGTTTCGGCGCCACGACGGTGCTGGAGAATTTCTCGCTCGAAGTAGCCGAGCGAGAGATCGTTACGCTGCTCGGCCCCTCGGGGTGCGGTAAGACCACGCTTTTGCGTTGCGTCGCCGGTTTCTGGAACGCCGACGGCGGCGCGATCGAGATCGACGGGCACGACATGGCCGCCGTGCCGGTCAACCGCCGGCCGGTGGGTGTGGTCTTTCAAAGCTACGCCCTTTTCCCCCATCTCACCGTCTCGAAGAACGTAGGCTACGCCCTCCGCATGAGCGGCATGGCCCGGTCCGAGGCCTCGGACCGCGTCGCAAAGGCGCTTGAAACGGTGTCGCTGACAGGGTTCGAGGATCGCTATCCCGCCCAGCTTTCGGGCGGCCAGCAGCAGCGCGTCGCCATCGCGCGGGTGCTCGTGATGGAGCCGCGCGTACTGCTTCTCGACGAGCCGTTTAACGCACTCGACGCCAAGCTCCGAGGCACGATGCAGGTCGAGCTTCGGCAACTGATCAAGCGGCTCGGACTTACGTCCATTTTCGTAACACACGATCAGGAAGAGGCGCTGACAATGAGCGACCGGATCGCGGTCATGCGCGCCGGCCAGATCGAGCAGGAGGGGCCGCCCGACGAGATCTTCGACCGGCCGTCGACGGCCTACGTCGCCGACTTCATCGGCACGTCCAATTTCTGGAAGGCGAAGGCAGGGGCCGGCGACGTCACTCTGCCCGATGGCCAAACGCTCAGGACTGAGCTCGACGGTGCAGTGCAGGTGATGGCCCGGCCCCACAACTTGCGCCTCGCAGAAGCCGGGGCTGGCCCATGGCAGGGCACCGTCGCCTTCCACCGAAACGTAGGCGCGCTGATCGAATACCACATAGAGACCGCCGACGGCGCGACGGTGAAGGTCGCCGCCATGCGTCAGGAGCTAGCCCGTCCGCTTGAGGATCGCGCGTCTGTGACCCTCTTCGTGATCGATCCCGCGCTCTGCGCGGTCTATCCCGACTGATGGCCGACGCAGCCCTGCCCTCGGCCGCAGCGCGGCCCGGCCTCGGAGAGCTTGTGCTCGACAAGCTCCTCTCCGGTAGAGGCATCTGGCCTGCAGTGCCGGCGATCCTCGTTCTGACGGTCGTGGCCGTTATCCCGTTCGTGATTCTTCTCTCACTCGGGTTCTCGGACATCGTGGTTTCGCGTGGCGCGATTGTCTCGCAGACCTTCTCGCTTGAGTATCTCACAACAGCGCTGAGCGATTCCCTCTACTGGATCACCTTCCAGCGCTCGCTCAGCCTTGCGCTCAGCACCACGGCGCTCTGTTTTCTCTTCGGTTACCCAGTTGCCTACCTCTTCCTTGTTGGCGGCCGCTGGACCAAGCGACTAATCCTCGTCTTGACGATCGCGCCGCTTCTGACGAGCGGGATCGTGCGCACTTATGCCTGGCTCGTGATCCTCGGTGGGCGCGGCGTGGTGAACTCAACGCTGATCAATATCGGCCTCATCGACCAGCCGCTCCGCATCATGAATACACACTGGGCAGTACTGATCGGGATGGTGCAGATCCATCTTCCGGTGATGATCCTGCCGCTGATCGCGGTGATGAGCCGGCACGACGGCAGCCTCGTTGAAGCCTCGCAGAACCTCGGCGCCTCGCGGCTTGGCACGCTTCGCACGGTCATTCTGCCCCTGAGCGTGCCCGGCATCGGGACCGGCTCGGCATTGGTTTTCACGCTGAGCTACACGACGTTCGTCGTCCCACAGCTTCTCGGCGGCGGGAATTATCTCAACGCCGCGACCATGATCTACGAGCAGGTGGTCTTCTCGCTCGAATGGAGCAAGGGATCGGTGACGTCGCTCCTCTTGATGGTGACTTGCCTTGCCGTGCTGGTGACAATTGCGCTGGTGACCAACCATTTCACCCGCTGGACCAGGGAACGTGACGCATGAGAGCACTTCGACACACCTCTTTCGCCGATTTGCTGGGAATCGGCCTCATCCTCGTCGTGGCGGTCTTCTCGCTCGTTCTTCTCGTGGCGCCATCGATCATCGTGGTGATCATTTCCTTCGACACCCGCGCCTACGTGAGCTTCCCGCCCGAGGGTTTCACGCTTCGATGGTACGCCGAGGTCTTCAAGAAGAGCGTGCTGGTCGAGGCGATGTGGACCAGTCTCAAGGTCGGACTGACGGTCACAGTCCTCTGCATCGTCCTCGGCGTGCCTACCGCGCTCGTCTGCGTGCGGGGCCGCTTCCGTGGGACGACCGCGCTCTCGGTCTTCGTGCTAGTGCCGCACATGGTGCCGGGCATCGTCCTCGGTGTCGCGGTCCTCTTCGCGGGCGCGCTCGTCGGGGTCTCGCCGTCGATCTGGCTACAGTCGCTCGCGATCACTGTGTTCATCTTCGCGGTGATGGTCCGTACCGTCCAAAGTCGGCTCCAGCGCCTCGATCCCGCGCTCGAAGAAGCTGCGGCCAATCTCAGGGCTACCGCTTTCCAGAGCCTCCGGACGGTGACGTTCCCTCTCCTTATGCCCGCGATTCTCGCCGGCTCGGTCTTCACCTTCGTCGAGGGCTTCGACAATCTCTCGGTGGCGATTTTTACCCACAGCTTCCGCGACCGTCCGCTCCCGATCGAGCTTCTCGCCCTCGTGCAGTTCACGAGTACGCCCCTCATCGCCGCGGTCTCTGGCATCCAGATCGTGCTGGCGATCGCGGCCCTCGTTGCAGTGTCGATGAGCATAGGCCTCGACACGGCCAACAAGTGAGCAGGACGACAGATCGCGGAGGCCACGGGCGCTATCCCTTCCGGCCGATTACCGAGCCCGTCGATTATCGCTGGCCCGAGGGACGTGGGCTCGCCGTCTACGTCGCGGTGAATCTCGAAGTCTATGACTTCGACGCAGTGTATCTCGACGAGATCGTGCCCAATCCCGCGCGCCCGGACTTAATCCGGATTTGGCAGCAAGGTGATTTCAAGACCACCGCCGCACGGAAGCTGAATATCGACATAGGGCGAACCGCGACCGTACAGTATCTTTCTGGGACTGCCGTCCCTGTGCGCCGCATCCGCGTGAACGCCAATGTCTGATTCCACACAGCCCGAGGACAGCGAACCGACCCGGCGTTTGTCCGCAAACAATGCCATCGTCGCCCCCAGCGGGCGATAAGACGGCCCCTCGATGCCGGTAATGATTGCAAGTACCCCTGGCTGATCTGATTCAATCAGCTGCCGAATGGGCTCGATTACCGCGCTCGCGTCCAGTGTTGGAACGACCATTTCCAGCGTCCTCGTGGTTTCAGGATCTGATTGTTACTTTAACCGACATTCCCCAAGTAGAAGGCCATCTTCTGTATGCTTCAACCAATTTGGGCCATGATCAAGCCTTTCGGTTTCGCTGTGCTGTGGATTTGGCATCCTAGCGAGGTTTCTGCCCTCAGCGGCTGGTTTGACGCAGC
>JAKZYK010000284.1:0-3574 GCA_047514485.1 Gammaproteobacteria bacterium | reverse complement strand
GTCCTCGACGCATTCGAGCCGGCCCGCGACCAGGGCGAAGAGGTAGCTCGGCTTGGGGAACGGGTCCTCCCACACCACGTACCGGCGGCCGTCGTCCAGGGCGCCGTGATCGACGTCGTTCCCGTTCGAGAGCATCACCGGGAAACGCCGCGGATCCGCGGCGATTCGGGTGCGGTACCGCGCCATCACGTCCGGGCGGTCGAGAAACCAGGTGATCTTCCTGAACCCTTCCGCCTCGCACTGCGTGCACAGGTTCCCCGACGACGCGTAGAGTCCTTCGAGGGACTTGTTCGCGCCGGGCCCGATGGCGACCTCGGTGTCGAGCACGAACGCGTCCGGGGCGTCGCGGAGGGTCAGCGTCTCGGCCGCGATCTCGACGCGGTTCCCCGACACCGGCTCGCCGTCGATGCGCACCGCGTGGGTGTCGAGCCCTCGCCCGTCGAGGACCAGATCCGCCGCCGGGGCGGCGGCGGGATTGCGCCGGACCTTGAGTTTCGCCCGCACCAGGGTCCGCGCCTCGTCAAGCTCGAAGTCGAGGTCGACCTCGTCGATAAGGAACGGCGGTAAGGCATAGTCTTCGAGCCGCGTCGCGGCGGGTTTGGCGAAATTCATCGGAAATCCTTGCTTGCTGGGGGATGCTCGGGTCCGGCGGTGAACGTCGTGGCGGAATTCTGGGACAATGGATCAACGATATTGCCTTTGTTCTCGGGAGTCGATGTTCGAGGCCGCGTGGCGACGCCGAGGACTCCTGAATGGACGGGACAGCGGCCGCGGGCGATACCCGCTCACCGCCCGCATTCCTTGTTCGAAGCATGACCGACGCAAGGCAGGGCGGAACGATGCTCGGAGGGGTTGGCGCCGGCGGCCATTGACCACATGAATGGATTCCTGTCGATGGTCCGCCGCTTCTCGAGGCCGGAGCGGCGCCTGATGTTTCGCGAGACTGCGGTCCGCTGGTATCGGAGCGCCTCCGAGAGCTTGGTCGAAGACATCATGTCGGATGAAGGGGCAGGGGGCAGTTCGCCGGACTCCATCGTGTCGGGAGCGGCGAGTCGATGAGCGACTCCGGTCAGACGCGGAAATCGAAGTCTCAGCGCAAGCGCGAATCGCACGCGCTGCAGGCGCTCGGCGAGTCGCTGGCGGCGCTGCCCCCGAGCGATCTCGCCCGGATACCCATGTGGCCGGATCTCGAAGCCGCGGTCGCCGATGTGCACGGTCTCGTACGCATCGCACGGCGGCGGCAAATTCGCCGTATCGCACGCCTGCTCCGCGAACGCGACCCCGACCCGATCGTACAGGCTGTCGACACGGTGCGCCGGCCCGGCCGGCGCGAGGCAGCGCGCCAACGCCGAATCGAGCGGCTGCGCGATGCGCTCCTACGGGACGACAAGGCGCTCGACGAATTGCGTACAACCGCGCCGGAACTGGATTTCCAGCAGTTGCGACGCCTCGTCGCGGCCTCGCGGCGCGAGCGGGAGAACGCGCTTGGGAGTTCGAGCGAGCGCCGCCTGTTCCGGTTTCTTCGCGACTGCGGCCTGGACGCCGTGAACGATCCCGGCGTCGACGGTCAAGACCGACCTCAACCTACACGAGGGTGACGCGCTCCATGCACCCGGGGTCGTCGTTCGACGGGGAATTGACCCGGGTGCTGACGGGATGGAGAGTCATGGTCTGCGGAGGATAGGGGCCGAAGGGAACGTTCTCGCCTGCGAGCCAGGGGTCGAATTCGTCCGGGGTCAGGATCGCCGGCATTCGATGGTGCACCGGCGCCACCGCTTCGTTGGCGGACGTGGTGAGAGTGGTGCAGGTCTCGATTGCGTCTCCGGGGACGTACGCGGCGAGCGAGCCGGTCAGCACGTGACCGTCCGGCACCGACCAGCGCTCCCAAAGCCCCGCAAACGCGAACAGCGCGCCGTCCTCGAGCCCGATCAGCCAGGGCTGCCGGGTCGAGCCGCGGCTCGTCCATTCGTAGAATCCGTCGGCGGGAATGAGGCAGCGCCGGGCGCGGAATGCGGCGCGGAACGCAGGTTTGGTGTTCGCGGTCTCGGCTCGGGCGTTGATGAGCTTGTAGCCGATGCGTGCGTCCTTGGCCCACCCGGGGATGAGACCCCAGCGCAGCATAGAGAGCCTGCGTCCGTGCGCGCCGTCGCGAACCGCCGCAACCTCCTGGCTCGGTGCGACGTTGTACCGGGGACGAAGGTTGCGGGGCGGTTCGCGCAGGGTCAGGAAGGCGTGTACCTCGCGCCACGAAAACCGTTGCGTGAACCTCCCGCACATGGATGCAACCCTAGACCCATTATCGATATTGCGCCAGCCGCCGCTCGTCTGTCCCAGGGTCATTTCACGCTAAGGTGCCAGCCGGATATCGAAGGCCCCAATGACGATATCTGGGCAAAATGATGCTGATCTGATGCGTCCGATGACCCGGACAGGGGCGACGCATGCGTCTCCCTACGGTCTCCCGCCCACGTGAAACAACGTACGACCAGCGTGAAACGGTCCTGCCCATCAGACATCTTCCCGTGATCTTCTCCTGAGCCGGGCCCTCATGCGCCGAGCCGCCGGGTTCGTTGCATGGTGGCCCATGTGACATTCGGGATGTATGCTCGCGCCCGGAATCGGCGGCTTTTCGGGAGGGAGTCCGAGTGAAGTTCAGGATCGAATTCTGTGGTGTTTGAGGGTACGAACCCGAAGCGCTCCGTGTGAGCGACAGGTTCTCCCGAATCGACGGCGCCGAGATCGAGCTGGTCACGAGCTCGGGCGGCGTGTTCGAGATCACCCTCAACGGCGATCTCCTCTATTCGAAGAAGGCGACCGGCCGCTTTCCGGCGCCGGAAGAAGTGGAGTCGATCGCGGCCCGCGTCTGAAGACGGGCATCGGCACGGGCGCCGGCCGGCACCCGTGCATCAGAGTGGGTCACTCGGACCGCGGGCGTCCCCTTCCTCTCTGCCCCGCCGCCCTGTCCCGGCGTGCTGCGAGCATCGCATCCACCACGCGCTCGATCCCGTCCGGCTCGATGCCGATGTCGGCGAGGCGGGATCGGCCCATGATCCGCAGCTCGCGCACTGTCTGACGGCGGGCCAGCCTGTCGCGCAGCCCGTGTACCCAATCGAAGACAGCACGCTCGCCTCGTGCGAGTGCGCCTTCGAGGCCCTGATGGATATCCTGGCGGGTACCGGCGCTCGCCGCATCGGAGCGGGGCGGGGTGTCCCCAGGAGGTCCGGCCGCGGTCGCCGAAGTGGCGAAGGCAGTGAGAAGACGGCCGGCGCCGATCTTTTGAGAAATGATTGCCGTCATGATAGATTTCCTCTGTCTATGGCCTCATTGGCCCATAGCCTGATTGACTTGATAGTTTTTAAGATAAGGTCTCGATCGTAGATAGACAACGCATGATTGCTATTTTCTCGATGAAGAAATACTTGACCTGATGAACCGGCGCCTTCCTTCTCTCAACGCGCTCCGAGCCTTTGAGGCAGCGGGCCGGCACATGAGCTTCAGCCGGGCGGCGGCGGAGCTTCACGTCACCCCCGCGGCGGTCGGGCAACAGGTGCGCACGCTCGAGTCCTACCTGGGC
>JAKZYK010000283.1:0-8927 GCA_047514485.1 Gammaproteobacteria bacterium | reverse complement strand
ATCCCGGGATCGGTGACCAAGCGGGCGGGTTATTCCGTCGGGCTCAACTTCCCGCCCGACTGGGGCGAGGGCGTGTTCCTCGACATCAAGAAGGACGATCCCACCGTGCTCGAGCCGGGGATGGTCTTCCACGTGCCGCAGAAGCTGGTGCTACCGGGCGAGCCGGTCTACGCAATCAGCGAGACCCTGCTGATTACCGAGGACAGTCACGAGATTCTGACCCGATTCGAGCCGCGCAAGCTCGTCGTCGTGTGACCTTCATCGAGATGCGGCTGAGCGGGCCTTGCAGCCAGGCATCGGCACACCGTCGAGTTGGACCGTATCTGCGATGACTCACAAGCTGGGAATCGATATCGGCGGGACCTTTACCGATTTTGCCCTGCTCGACGAGGAGACGGGGCAGATCGCGATTCACAAGCAGCTCACGACGCCTCACGAGCCCTCGGAGTGCGTGCTCGACGGCGCGCGCAACATCCTGGCCGCCCGGGGAGTGGACTTCTCCGACGTCCACACCGTCGTGCACGGAACCACACTGGTGACGAACGCCCTGATTGAACGCAAGGGCGCCTTGACCGGCATGCTCACAACGGCCGGATTTCGCGATGTCCTCGATATCGCCGAGCAGAGCCGCTACGACTCCTACGACTGGCGCGTGAAGCTCCCGCAACCCCTGGTGTCGAGGGATATCCTGCCGGCACCGATGCGCTTCGAGGTCCACGAGAGGATCGACCACACGGGAAGGGTGCTGCGAGCGGTGGACCTCGACGAGGTCAGAAGAGGGGTCGAGTCCTTGCTGGGTCGGTACAACATAGAATCCCTGGCCGTCTGTCTGCTGCACTCCTACCGGAACCCATCGCACGAACAACAGATAAAGGCCCTGGTGACAGAGGAATTCCCGGAGCTCTACGTGTCGGCTTCCGCGGAGGTGTTTCCGTTCATGCGCGAGTACGAGAGGTTCACGACCACGTCGATCAATGCCTATGTCCGACCGATGGTGGATCGCTATCTCGCGGCCCTGGAGAGTGGACTGGCGCAGCAGGAATTCGGTGGCGATCTCTACCTCATGGGCTCCAACGCCGGGACCTTGACTCCGGCGACGGCCCGGCGCTACCCGGTGCGCATCATGGAATCGGGTCCCACCGCCGGTGCGTTGATGGCGACACACGTGGGCGCGATGCTCGGCCTGCCCAATCTGCTCTCGTACGACACCGGCGGCACGACCAGCAAGGGTTGTCTGATCCTCGACGGAGAGCTTCGCAAGACCTACCAGATGGAGACCGCTCAGGTTCACGAGTTCAAGAAAGGCAGCGGGTTGACGGTGAAGACCCCGGTCGTCGACATGATCGAGATCGGCGCGGGGGGCGGAAGCATCGCGGAAGTCGATGATCGGGGTCTGCTGCGGGTCGGACCGCGAAGCTCGGGAGCCGATCCCGGACCGGCCTGCTACGGCCGAGGAGGGGAGTCCGCGACCTTGACCGACGCGGACCTTGTCCTCGGGTATCTCAATCCCGAGTTCTTCCTCGGCGGGAGCATGCGGCTCGACCTCCCAGCGGCGGAGCGGTCCATCATGGAGAACGTCGGTCGTCCCCTCGGGCTGCGGTTGACGGAAGCGGCGTGGGGCATCCACGAGACGATCAGCGAGAACTGCGCGCGGGCGTTTCGCGTTCACGCGTCCGAGCGGATGGTGGACTACCGCAACTGCACCATGGTGGCGTTTGGCGGATCGGCGCCGATCCGGGCGGTGCGGGTGGCACGAAAGCTGAAGATCCCCCGTGTCGTCCTGCCGATGGGAGCGGGGGTGTTCTCGGCGTTCGGTCTCCTGATCAGCCCGATGTCGTTCGACGCGTTGCGCACTCGCCGGGTAGCGCTCGACGATCTCTCTCCGACCCGGTTCGCCGACGAGTTTCGCTCGCCGACAGCCGAAGCTCTGGAATTTCTCGGGCAAGCCGGAGTGAAGGAGGGCGAGACTCGCCTCACGCGACGCCTGGACATGCGCTATCAGGGGCAGGGATTCGAGATCGAGGTCCAGCTCCCCGATGCGTCGGACCCGGCCGGCCTGTGGGCTCGTCTCCCGGAGCTCTTCTCCCGGGAATACGAGAAGGTCTTCTCCTTGAGCTTCATCGAGCAGCCAGTGGAGATCGTCAACTGGAAGGTCGAGGCGACCGGGCCGGCGCCTGCGACGGCAGGGGCCTATCAACCCCGAGAGGAGATCTCCGCCGGTACGGAGCGCAAGGGGGAGCGGCCGGTGTACGTCGCGGATCGCGGCTTCCATGTCCGATGCCCGGTCTACGACCGCTACGCCGTGAAGCCGGGAAGGACGTTCGAAGGACCGGCCATCGTGGAGGAAAGGGAATCGACCTGTGTGCTCGGCACCGGCGACATCGCGCGCGTCGACGAGCATCGAAACCTGGTCATCGAGATCACGCCGGGTGAGGGAGGCGCATGAGCAAGCTCGATCCGATCACCCTGGGCATCCTGTGGGACCGGCTGATCTCGATTACCGACCAGATCGTGTCGACCCTGGAGAAGTGCTCGTTCTCGCTCCTGGTGAGGGAGGGCGGCGACCTCTCGTGCCTGCTGTTCGACGCGCAAGGCCGATCGCTCGCCCAGGGGACGTTCAGCTCCGGCGCTTTCATCGGGACCGGACCGCTGACGATCCGGCACATGCTCGAAAAGTTCCCGCCGCAGACCCTGAAACCGGGAGACGTGATCATGACCAACGATCCCTGGATCGGCACCGGTCATCTGTTCGACATCTGCGTCATGCGCCCGGTATTTCGAGGACCGCGGCTGGTCGGATACACGATGAGCATCACCCACCTGCCGGACATCGGAGGTCTGGGGTGGTCGATGACCTCCTCCGAGATCTACGAGGAAGGCCTGAGGCTGCCCATCTGCAAGATCGTCAAGGCCGGACACCTGAACGAGGAGCTGATGGAGCTGATCCGCACCAACGTGCGGACCCCTGACATGACGGCCGGCGATCTGATGGCCAATGTCACCGGCACCGGCGTCGGGGGGCGGCTTCTCGTCGAGTTCATGGACGAGTACGGCATCGATGACCTGGAACCGCTGTCACGGCAGATCATCGATCAGTCCGAGAAGGCCATGCGCGAGAAGATCAGGGAGATCCCTGACGGGGTCTATGCGCACGAGCTGCTCGCGGACCCGGCCACGGAGAACGTCAGGATCGCGTGTCGGGTCAGCGTTTCCGGAGATTCTGTCCACATCGACTACGAGGGAACCGGCCCGTCGATGAGGGCGGGGGTCAACGTTCCCCTGTGCTATACCCGCGCGTACTCCATCTACGGGGTCAAATGTCTGACGACGCCCAACATCCCGAACAACGAGGGGTCCTTCCGGCCGATCACGGTGTCCGCCCCTGCAGGTTGCATCCTCAATGCCCAGCCCCCGTTCCCCACCGCGGCGCGACATCTGTACGGTCACTTCACGACGATCGCGGTGTTCGGGGCGTTGGCAGAGCTCGGGGGCGTCCCGGCCGAACCCGGCATGGGTGGGGGAGGTCCCTGCCACGGTACGCTTCGCAACGGCAAGCCCTTCGCGAGCCACATTGGCGACCACAGCGGTGGGTTGGGGGCGCACGCGGACATGGACGGCACGTGGGCGATGCCGGCCCCCTACAACGCGAGGGGGATTCCGATCGAGGTGCTGGAGGATTTCACCGACCTCACGGTCGAGAAGGACGAGCTGTCGTGCGACAGCGGTGGCCCGGGAGAGTTTCGCGGGGGGCTCGGTACGGTGCAGGTGATCAGAAACGACTCCGGACACCCGATGACGGTCGATTTCCTGGGCTCCCGCTCTCGGTTCGCGGCCTGCGGGAGGAACGGCGGCAAGCCCGGCGGCTTGCGCAAGCTCTTGATCAACGGAACGGAAACGCCGTACGGGATGCGGATCGTGATCAATCCGGGCGATCAGGTCACGATGGTCGAAGCCGGTGGCGGCGGCTATGGAAACCCGCGCCGGCGCCCGGTGGACAAGGTGCTGAAGGACGTGAAGCAGGGCTTGGTCAGCACCGACGGCGCCCTGCGCGACTACGGCGTCGCCGTCGATCCGACGAACCTCACGGCGCGACGGGTTTGAGTGACACGCTACGCCGGCGGGCGGGAGACTGCGTCTCTCAGATCCGGATACTGTCCTCGTAGCTCGTGAGCACCTCGCACCCGTCGTCGGTCACGCGGATGGTCTCGCTTGGTCCCACGTTCGCGAGACCGAAACGCTTGACCAGCGAAGGCACGTGAAAGGTCATGTTGGTCTGGAGCTCTCGGTGTTCCCCCCGGCGGATGTCGATGATGTAGCCCTCGCCCCAATCCGGCGGGTAGTTGATGCCGATGGAGTAGCCCGCACGCCGATAAGTCTCGGCGTCGCCGTCCTCGGCCAGCGTATTCGCCCACACCCGCCAGACCTCATCCGGGGTGCGTCCAGCCCGAACGGTCTTGAGGTGTCTCTCGAGCGCCCGGCGGCCGGTGTCGACTCTGCGTTGGATTTCGGCGGAAGGAGTACCGGCGAACACGGTGCGCATCAACGCCGCACCGTACCGATTGACCACCGCAGGCAGCTCGAGAAGTATCGGATCGCCGTCCGCCATCACGCGGCCGGCATAGGTGGCATGCGTGAAGCTCGAACGCTTGCCGGAGACCACGAACGGAGGAAGACCCGGCCACTCGCTTCCCATCGCGGTCACCACCTTGTTGAACTCGGCCGCCACGTGGTCCTCGTTGACCCCGGGCTCGATCATGTCGACCGCGGCCTTCATCCCGACGCTGACGATGTCGGCCGCCCTGCGGATGCAGGCGATCTCGGCTTCCGACTTCACCATCCGGCATTCCTCGACGATCATCGAGCCGTTGGCAATGGTGGCATCGGGCAGACCCTCCTTGAGACCCTCGTAGGTCTCCACCGTCAGGAACCAGCTCTTCTTCTCGACCCCGATGCGGGCCCGGGCGAAGCCCTCGTCGCGCAGGGTCCCCACGAAGATCTCGACCGGCGCCTGGTCGTCGACGTAGCTGTCGGAACGCTCGAGGCAAGAGGTCGCGCGCACGTTCATCTCCTCCGTGGCACGGCAGAGGATGATGGGCTCACCGTCGAGCGGCAGCACCAGGCACTGCTCGGTGTAGTAGCCGGGCGTGTTGTAGCCGCTGAGGTAGTACATGTTCTCCGGCGTGTTCACGACGAGCACGTCGATGTCGCGCGCTTGCATGATCTTGCGAACGCTCGCCTGGCGCTGCTGATACTCCTCGATCGAAAAATTCAGATCCTTTTCGATGACGGCCGTGGCCAGGCCGGGAACCTTCTCGCGCATCACGATTTCCTCCGCTGCAATGTCGAACGGCCCGAGTCCGTGACCATCCGCGACCGCCACCCGCCGGGGTGGTCCGTCACGTCACGCTACCCTGGGTATGTCGGCGGCGGGGGCCGACCCGAAGAGCCGGCCCGCCCGCACTTTGCTCGCGTCGACGCCGAGCCCGCTCAGCGCTGCCCAAAGCGCCGCCGAGTTCGAGGTGACGACGGGGACATCGAGCGCTCGTTCGAGGTCTTCCGCTACCTCCATCGAGCGCAAGTTGGTGCAGGTCAGGAACAACCCGCCCGCTGCCCCGATCGCGTCGCGGTGTTCCATGGCCCGTTCGACAATCCGCTCGGGCGCGATCGCCGGAATCTCCCAACCCATCCGGCAGTCGAAGCGGGTGTGGCCGACGATGTCGATGCCGCTTGCGGCAAAGTAGTTTCTCTCGACCTCGTTGCGCGCCTCGGGATAGGGGGTCACCATGAACACCTTCCTGAGGTCGAGGGCGGTCATGGCCGCGATCAGCGCACCCGAGGTGGTGAGCGCCGGTATGCCTCCCGCCGCCCGCGATATGCGCTCGGCCAGCTCGCCGTCCCAACCGGGGCCGTGCATGAAGCTCGCCGCGGTGCAGGCGAAGCAGATGATCTCGGGCCGGGCGTGGGAGAGGCTCTCCGCCGCCTCGTCGGTGGCCTCCACGATCCCGCGGAGGGTCTCGTTGGACACCGTCTGTGGACCCCGCTGGAACGCACGGCTCGTGTAGATGACGATGCCATCGGGGAGAAAGCGTTGGAAATCGGGTTCGGCCACGACGTCCGCCGAAGGGACCAGCAACCCGAGCCGGCGTCTGAAGTCGGTCATGATTCGTCGCCTCCGCGTTCCCTCTGCACACCCAATCTAATCCAGAAGCTCGAGGCGGGGCACCCCCAGCTCTTCGGACATCCCCGAAAACCAGTCGATGACGTTCGGGTGCAAGGGGATGCCGTTCACGCGCCGACGCTGCATCTCTTCGTGGCTCGGCAGGCCCGGATACACCACCCGGTCGTGCCCGGGCGCCGTCTTCGTCTCCATCAATGTCCGCAACATCCGGTCCATGTTGTCCTTGAAGGTGTCGACGTCGCAGAAGGCCGCGATGTTGTAGGCGGCAAAGAAGCACCTCTCCCTCGCGTCGGGGTCCAGCATCGGCGGCAGGGTCCCCGTGAGCATGGTTGCGAGCACCTCGGCCATGAGGCCGAAGCCGTAGCCGCGGTGCGAGCCGTGCTCCCGGTCGCCGCCCTGGGGGAGCATGATGAACTCGCCTTCGGGGCGCGACGGGGTCTCCTCCATGACGGGGGTGCCGTCGAGCTCGGCGATGGTGCCGGGCCTGAAGGGCTTGCCGTCACGGTACGCGATGCGAAGACGGCCGAGCGCGGTAGCGGTGGTGGCGGTGTCGAATATGAACGGTGCCTCGTCACGGGTGGGGGCGGCGATCGCGATGGGGTTCGTCCCGAATCGCGGCTCGGCGCCGAAGGTCGGGGCGGCCATCGCGCGCTGGCAGCTCGTCACCATGCCGACCATGTCGTGCTCGATCGCCTTGCGGGCATAGTGCCCGATGCGCCCGGAGTCGCCGCCGCCGAAGGCGGTGACGACTCCCACCCCCACGTTCCTGGCCTTTTCCACCGCGAGCTGCATGTACTTGGATCCGAGAATCCACACCAACCCGTGATCGGAGTCGATGGTGGCGGTTCCCGGCGTCTCGCGAATGATCTTCCACTCGGCCCTCGGCTTGATCCAGCCGTCCTTGTATCGCTGCACCTGGATTGGCAGCAGCAGCGTGACGCCCTGCATCTCTATGCCGCGAAGGTCGGCGTCGAGCAGCGTGTCCGCGCCCAACGCGGCGTCTTCGGGGGTCTCGCCCAGCTTCTCGAAGATGGCCGTCACCGTCGCACGGAGCGACGCCTCCGGCACGCGGACTTTGTCCTGACTGGTCATGTGCTCCTCCTCCCCTGCGTGCTCCGTTGCCGCCGCCGACTACGATCCGGGCTCCGCGCCCTGGCGCCGGAACCAGTCGACAATCGTGCTTCCATGGGCCGCCCACACCCCCCCTCGCCCCGTAATCTCACCCAATGCGGCGTCCAGGAAACGGATCCGAAACGGCTGGCCGATGAGCCAGGGGTGCAGATGCAGCACCAGCAGCCGGCCGTTGCGGGCGCCGTCGCGATGGAGCACGTCGAAGCTCTCGACCAGGAGCCGCTCGTAGCGATCGACCTGCACGCGTCGTTCCCACAACGCATGGACGTCGTCGAGCTCCAGCATGACGGGCAGCGAGACGAGCTCGCCGCACGAAGTCTTCATGCGGTACGGCTGCTCGTCGTTGACCCAGTCGCAGACGTACCGGATGCCGGCCTGCGCAAGCAGCTCCGGGGTACGCGCGGACTCCCCGTACTCCGGACCCATCCAGCCGGTCGGGGCAGCGCCCGTGGCTTGCACCAGCGCCTCGATCGAGGCGCGTATGTAGTCGCGCTCTTCGCGCTCGGTCATCCGGCTCGTGATCATTCTGCTCGCCGACATGCCGTGACCGATCAGCTCGCAGCCGCGCGCCTGGCAGTGACGCACGAGAGCCGGGTAGTGCTTCGCGGTGAGCGCATCCATCGCCACCGTGGGCGGGATGCGGTGCCTGGCCAGTACATCGAGGACCCGAAAGACCCCGACCCGGTGGCCGTACTCGCGATGAGCGAGACGCGGATAGTTGGGAAACGGCCGTGGCCCGAGTCCTCCCGCCAGCTCCGGAGACCGGAAGCTTCCCTCCGGCGGTTGCCACTCCTCGTGGTTGAGGCTCAGGAGCACGCACAGCGCCACTCGGGCCTCACCGGGCCAGCGCAGCACGCCGCGGGTGGAGATCGGCGACCACGCATAGTGCTCGTGATCCATGCCGGGGCGGCGCTGCGCAGGCATCCGTATGCTCCTCTCAACCTCGTGGGGACTGCGCTGTCGCGTGGGTCACCATCCGATCGTAGTAGTTGGCGATGTAGTACTCGGCGATCTCGTCGCCCGTCGCCTGCCATACCCCCTCGTGAGAAAGAATATAGGCCAGGATTTCATCGAGATAGCGAATGCGGTGCGGCTGCCCGATGACGTAGGGATGCAGTGCGATGCACATGACGCGTCCACTTGCCCCCCCTTCCTCGTAGAGCTGGTCGAACTGCGCCTTGCAGATGCGCGCGAAGTAGTCGCCCTCGTAGCTCGTGCGAAACGACGGTGCGTCGTTCAGCTCGAGGGAATAGGGTACCGAGATCAGCTTGCCGGCCGCGACCCGAATCGGTACGGGCTGGTCGTCGTGCACCCAGTCCGCGTGGTAGATCAAGCCAGCCTCGGCCATCAGATCGGGCGTGCGCGCGGTGCCGGACAGCGCCGGCCCGAGCATGCCCTTCAGCCGCTTGCCGGTGTGGCGCTTCAGGGTCTCGATGCAATCGCGGTAGAAGTCCCGCTCCCGGTCCTCGTCATAGGTGTACAGATAGCGGGTGTTGTACAGGCCATGGCTCATGAAGTCCCAGTCGCGCTCGACCATCGCCTTGGCAATCTCCGGATAGTGCTCCAGGACCGCCAGGTTGAGCGAGACGCCGCACTTCACATGGTGGGCGTCCAGCAC